>JAFXLH010000161.1 GCA_017531315.1 Bacillota bacterium | reverse complement strand
GCGCGTCATTTATTGGGCGGGGGCTTGTCCCCCGCCGCCGGGTGCGCTGCGTATGTGGGGCGGGCGGCCATTGGCCGCCCCTACGGTGCTCAGTTACATTCCATATTGTAGGGACGATCATTGATCGCCCGCTGCCCGCCCGCACCCAGATACTTCAAATATTTGTTCTTGACAGCACGGCTTGGGCCGTGTTATATATAAATCAGAACTGTATTAGTCGTATTAGTACAGTAGTGCAAGAAATGAGGGGTGCTTATGCTTAGTATTGATCTGAAAAGCCGTACTCCGCTGTATCAGCAGATCATCACCAATATCGAAGAATTGGTGGCACGCGGCATCTGGGCGCAGGATATGCCCCTGCCGAGTGTGCGTCAGCTGGCGGTGGAGCTGGCCATCAACCCCAACACTATCCAGCGCGCCTATGCCGAACTGGAAGCCCGCGGCGTCATCTACTCACTGCCCGGGCGCGGCAGCTTTGTCGCCGGGGCGCAGTCGCTGCTGCAGAACAAGCGGCGCGATGAGGTGCGGGCAGCGCTGATCAGTGCCGTGGCAGATGGCCTCGGTTGCGGTATGACCGCCGGCGAGCTGCAGCAGATACTGCAGGATGCGGCTGCCGCACACGCAAGCAAAGGAAAGGGAGGTGCAGGCCTGTGATCGAATGCAAAGGCTTGACTAAAAATTTCGGCACGGTCGCCGCGCTGAGCGAGGTCACCGCGCAGATACGCAGCGGCAGCGTCTACGGCCTGGTGGGCACGAACGGCGCCGGTAAATCCACGCTGCTGCGCCTGATGGCGGGCATATTGAAGCCCGACGGCGGCGAGGTACTGATCGACGGCGAGCCCGTCTTTGAGAACATGGCGGCTAAAGAGAAATTCTTCTTCGTCACCGACGACGTCTACTACTTCAGCAATTTCCGCCCGCTGGACTTATGCGATTATTATGCGCTCTACTATCCCAAATTCGACAAGAAGCGCTTCCGCGAGCTGCTCCACGCCTTCGGCCTGCCGGAGCAGCGCAAGCTCAACACCTTCAGCAAGGGCATGAAGAAGCAGACCTTCGTCATCAGCGCCATCTGCGCCGGTACGCCCTATATCTTCTGCGATGAAACGTTTGACGGCCTCGACCCGGTGATGCGCCGCGCCGTCAAGTCCATCTTCGCCGGCGAGACCGCCGAGCGCGGCCTCACCCCCATCATCGCCAGCCACAACCTGCGCGAGCTGGAAGATATCTGCGACCATGTGGGCCTGCTGCATAAGGGCGGCCTGCTGCTTTCCTGCGATGTGGAAGATATGCGCCTCGGCGTGCATAAGCTGCAGGTGGTGTTCGGCTTCCCCAAAGAGAAAGAGGATCTGCCGGATGTGGATATCATCTCGCTGCGCCGCAGCGGCTCGCTGCATCATATCATCGCCCGCGGCAACCGCGAAGAGCTGCTGAACCGCATGGAAGCGGCGGGAGCCATCTTCGCCGAAGCGCTGCCGCTCACTTTGGAAGAAATGTTTATTTGCGAAACGGAGGTGGCCGGGTATGAAATCCAGAGCCTGCTGCAAGATTAGTCTGCCTTCGCTGAGAGCGCTGGTGAAGCGCCAGCCCTGGCTCTCGGCGCTGTGGTTCCTCGGCTTCTTCTTCTCCATGCCGGTGGTCGCCGCCATGCAGCTGGCAGACCGCACCTTAGATATGAGCCCGGCTGATCTGGAGTGGACGCGGGAATTCCTGACCATGCTGCTCTCGCAGGGGCATCCGCTGCTCTACGGCATCATCCCCATGGGCGCCTTTGTCACCGTGCCGTGCCTCTTCAGCTACCTGCACAGCCGCCGCCAGATCGACTTCTTCCACAGCCAGCCGATCCGCCGCGAGCAGATGTTTGCCGAGCGCATCGTCGCCGGCCTGCTGGTGATGGTCATCCCCTACATCATCAACCTCGCTCTTACGGTGCTGGTAGCCGCCGTCCTCGGCTTTGGCTCCTGTATCCCGTGGCTGCTGATGCTGAAGGGCCTGCTGTGGACCTGCGGCTTCTACCTCGGCATCTTCGCCCTGTTCCTGGTCGGCTCGCTGCTGGCCGGGCAGAGCGCCGTCAATATGCTCATCTCGATGTTCCTCGCCGCGGTCGGCCCGGCGCTGCTGGGTCTCTTCTACGCCTGCGTGGAAACGTTCTATGATAATGCCTACACCGCGCTGTGGAACACCCTCTCGCCCGTCGCCTATACCAATCCGCTGGCGCGCTACTTCGTGCGTGCGGAGCTGCCGCTGGTGCCGGCGGATGCGCTGTTCCTGCTCATCTGGGGCGGTCTGGCGCTGGCCTTTTGCGGCTGGCTGTTCGTCAAGCGCCCCTCGGAGGGCGCAGAGCAGGCGCTGGCCTTCCCGCTGGCGCGTCTGCCGATCAAGGTGCCGCTGGTCATCTGCGCCACCCTCGGCCTCGCGCATCTGTTCTACCTGTTCAATGGCGAAGGCTTCTGGTGGTACTTCGGCGGTGTGGCCGGCGCATTCTTAAGCTGCCAGATCTACGAGATCATCTACGCCACCGATTTCCGCGGGGCGCGCCGCCGGGTGAAGGAATTTGCCGCGGTGCTGCTGCTGTTCCTCGCCGGCTCGGCGGTGATGTGGAGCGACGCCACCGGCTTCAATACCCGCCTGCCGGAGCTGGAAAAGGTGGCCTCGGCAGAGCTGCTGCTGGCCGGCTTCGACGATTACGGCTACAGCTACCGCACTATGCCGGGCGCCGACCGCCAGGCGGTGCATAAGCGCGCCGAATATAATCTGATGCAGAGTCCCGTCACCTCGCCGGAAGCGGTGGCCGCCGCCTACTCCATCGCGGAAAAGGCGCTGGCCTGGCAGCAGGGCGTGCGTGACAGCGAGACCTACGGCTACAGCGGCAGTATGTACGATAGCGGCGTCGAGGTCTCTGCGATCGACTGGGAAAAGATGGACCCGGAAAAACGCGCCGAGCTGACCTCTATGCCCACGCCGAAAGAGCTGCTCTTCGGCAGCGTGGGCGCAGAGCTGATGCCGGTCGACTATGTGACGATGGCGGCGCGCTATGGCAGCACCACCACCGTGGGCGTGCGCTTCACGCTCGATAGCGGCAAGACGATGCAGCGCTTCTATCAGGTGGGTCTGCCGCTGGCGCTGATCGCCGAAGAGCTGGCGGTCATCAGCCGCGACGAAGCCTATCTGGCAGAGCATTTCGACCTCTTTGACCTGGCGACGGAGCGCATCCGCCTCACCAGCGTCAATACCTATGCCCCCGGCCGCGAGGAAAAGAGCCAGCTTACCGAGCAGCAGCAGGCGGATATGTCCAATATCCCTACCGCGCAGCTGGCAGAGCTGATTGAGGTCTACCGCGGCGAGCTGCTGGCGCTGGATCACAGCTACCGCGCCGGGCATATGCCTGTCGGCAGCATGTACTTCCGCTACTGGGATGCCGACCCCGGCCGCTGCATCTTCGACGATAAGTATTACAGTCTCTACTGGGAGCGCGGCAGCAGCTATGGCAATAGCTTCACTTATCCCGTCTATGACTGCATGCAGGGCACCATCGCGCTGCTGGATGAATACTATGGCTTCGACGCCGAGCTGTTCCGCCCCGACCTCTCTACTTCCGAGTATGTAGAGCTGGTGGTCTACGCTTCCGACTATTACGGCAAGAGCTACCCGCTGGAAAGCCTCAGCTCCTACCAGCAGATCAGCATCGCCCGCTTCTACGAGCTGGTGG
>JAFXLH010000160.1 GCA_017531315.1 Bacillota bacterium | reverse complement strand
CTGCCCGAGCTGGCCATCGGCAGCTATACGCATAAGCTGGAAGAGGATGACCACGGGCTGCTGGCAGAAAAGCCGGGCAAAGCCAAGGCCAAGCCTGCCCCCAAGCAGGATAAGCCCAAGCAGGATAAGCCGAAGCAGAGCAAGCCGCAGGATAAGGGCAAGCAAGGCGCGCCCAAGGGCGGAAAGAGCGGCAAGGGCGGCGCATCCAAGCCCGCCGGCGGCAAGAACAGCGGCAGCAGCCACGCCAAGAATAACGGCGGCGGCCTGCTGGCAGGGCTGAAGGAACAGAACCGCCGCAAGAAGTAGTTTTTGCATCAGCTGCTGCATCCATATATGGTGCGGCGCGGCAACGCTGCGGAAAAGGCCGCTTTAGCTGCTTTTTTCCCTTGACAGCGCGCGCGAAACCGTGCTATAATGCAAAGGCTGTATGGATAAAAGTCATACCGCAGAGAATTGAAAGAGGTGACTATAAATGAAACAGGGCATTCATCCTAAGTATCAGGAAGTAGAAGTCATCTGCGCTTGCGGCAACCGCTTCAAAACCGGTTCCACCAAAAAGGAACTGAAGGTTGACGTTTGCTCCCAGTGCCATCCCTTCTACACCGGTTCTAAGCGCGTCATGGTAGAACAGGGCGGCCGTATCGACAAGTTCAAAAAGCGTTACGGTATCTGATTCAAGCCAAGCAAACCCCAGCACCCGCTGGGGTTTATTTTTTTGCGCGTCAATTATAGGCGCGGGGTCACCCCGCCCGCTTGGCCTTCTGCGTACCAGGCGGGACGGGGAACCCGTCCCCTACACTGCTCCCCGGTTAGGCTTGCATTTGCGGCGCAAAAGAGCTATCATAGCCTTAGTGCGCGCATCCTGCACCGCACCACTACCGAAACAAGGAGACTAACCACGATGAAACGCCTGATCAGCCTCGCCTTAAGCATCATGCTGCTGCTGGCGGTATCTGCCCCCGCGCTGGCGCTGGAAATGCTCAACGAAAATTACTGGACGGAAGCCGAAGCGCAGGCCTGCGGCCTCAGCTCTTTTACCGATGAAGAGAACTACGCCCTGCAGAGCGGCGATGACGCCGTATATCTGTTTGGCCTGAAGGACGCCAAGGGCAATACGCTCTACCCCGCCACGCTGGTAGAGGCCGAGCCGCTCATCGGCACCGATTATCTCATCGTCTACGATAAGCAGCACTACAGCTTCCTCACGGAAAGCGGCATGCCCACGCTGATGCACAAAAACGGCGAGATCATCGGCACCTTCGCCGATATCAGCTACAATGCCGATGACGGGCTGATGGTGGTATGGCATCTCTACGAAAAAGACGACAAGTTCCACGAATTCTACTATATCTGCGATAAGAACCTCGATATCATCTTCGAGCGCGAAAATACCCGCATCGAGCGCACCGAGCCCAATACCTACCTGGTACGCGGCGAGGGCCTCTATGTGCCGGGCAAGGGCTTCGTCAGCGAAGAGCCCCTCTACTATCACCTGATGGAAAATCTCTACATGACCGCCGAACGCGATATCGTCACCGGCGACGGCACGCTGCTGCTGTCCTGCGGCGATGAAACGCTGAAGTACGAATATTCGCAGGAGCTGATGGATTGGCAGATCTGGCTGGGCGACGAAGAATACCGCCTCTCTGACCTGCTCGCCGCCATCCCGACCGACCCGGCCACCGGCGGCGTCATCTTCTCCGATGTGCTGAGTAGCGACTACTTCTTCACCCCGGTGCTGTGGGCGGTGGGTGAAAATATCACCGCCGGCACTTCCGCCACCACCTTCTCGCCGCATGCTACCTGCACCCGCGCCCAGATACTCACCTT
>JAFXLH010000159.1 GCA_017531315.1 Bacillota bacterium | reverse complement strand
GAAGATGTGGCTTTCATCAAGCGCTTCCTGCTGGCCTCCGGGTCGTTGAAAGAAATGGCACAGCAATACGGCGTCACCTACCCTACCGTACGCCTGCGGCTGGATAGGCTTATCGGCAAAATTCAGGCGGCAGAAAGCAGCGATAGTGACCCCTACATCAATACCATCAAGCAGCTGGCCTTGAACGACAAACTGGACTATGAGACCGCCAAGCTGCTGATAGCCGAATATAAGAAAAGGAGCTGAGCCGATGTTCTTCCCCATCAGATTTATCATCTTCATCCTCTTCTGCGCCGCGGTGGCTGCTCTGCAGGTGTGGCTCAGCGAAAAAGAGAATAAATACTTAGGGCTGGTGCTGCCCCTCATCACCTTTATCATTTCCCTGCTCTTCCCGCTGAATATGCTGGGAACAGGCCATCTCATGGCAGATCTGTTCCGCGTGATGCTCGTCTGGCTGATCGCCAATATCCCCACGATCATCCTGCTGATCATCTATTATATCTGCCGCGGCAAGCAGCGCAAGAATAAGCAGCTGGACAAGATGAAAATACTCGACCTGAACTAAGAAAAGCTCCGCTTGATGCGGAGCTTTTTGTTTCAGATATTCAGCAGTATCAAGGCCAGCATGATCAGGCCGACCGCCAGCCATTGGCGCTTGCCGAGGCGCTCGCCGAAGAGGCAGACGCCGCCCAGCGTGATGGCCACCAGCGCGCCTACGCTGTAGGTGGGATAGACGATGACCGCCGGCAGGCTGCCCAGAGATTTGAGCAGGAAGCGCGCCGCATAATAATTGGGCACGCCCAGCAGCAGGCCGTAGAACAGCTCGGACTTGCCGATGCGCTGGCCCTCTTTCAGCATCAGCAGCAGATTGAGCAGCAGCGCTACGCCAAAGGTGTAGAGCAAAAACTGATCGGCATAGGCCGGGTGACCGACCTCTTCAAAGATCTTGGACATCGCATCCGAGCTGCCGCCGGCCAGCAGCAGCAAAATCAGCCCCGCCTTGAACTGCAGGTTGGTCTGCTCTTTTTCCAGATTGATGAGGATGATGGCGGCGACGGCGATAATGAAGCCGATGATCTGCAAAAGCTGCGGCTGCTCGCCAAACAGCACTATCGATACCAGCATCGGCACCAAAAGCCCCAGCTTCATGAAGATGGAAGACAGCACCACGCCGTTTTTGCGTACATTCAGCTGCAGCAGCACAAAGCCGGCGAGAAAAAACACACCGGCCACGCAGCCCATAGCCAGCGTGGAGGCCAGCCCTTCGCCCGCCGGGAACAGACGGTCGAAACCGGTATAGTAGGCGGAAAGACCCGCACACATAATATAATTGACCGCCAGCAGCCCCATTTTGCCGCTGACGCGGCTTTCGCCCACCCGCATCATCAGCGAAACCATGGCCGAACTGGCGATGGCCAGCAATAAGTACAGCATAATATCTCCTTGGCGCAGTATTTGACATATTCTATCATAATACGCGCCAAAAAGGAATACCTGTCAGCCCCAAAAGAGGCTGCAGAAGAAAAAGGCGGCAAGAAAGCTCATCGCATCGGCGGTCAGCCCCAGCGGCAGGGCATAGCGGTAATCGCGGATGCCCACCGCGCCGAAATATACCGAGAGCACATAGAGCGTAGTATCCGTGCTGCCCTGCATCACCGCCGCCAGCCGCCCGATGAAGCTATCCGCGCCATGCGTCTGCAGCAGCTCCGCGGTCAGCCCCAGCGCCCCGCTGCCGGAAAGCGGCCGCAGCAGCGCCAGCGGCAGCACCTCGGCCGGCAGCCCCAGCCACGCGACCAGCGGCTGCAAGAGCTGCAGCAGCACATCCAGCGCACCGCCGGCGCGGAAGATGCCCACCGCCAGCAGCATCCCCAGCAGATAGGGGAAAATACGCAAGCTCAGGCGCAGCCCCTCCTCTGCCCCGGCGGCAAAGGCGGCAAACAGCGGCACGCCGCGCCACAGGCCATAGGCGGGTATGCCGAGCAGCAGCAGTGGCAGCAGCAGATCACTCAGCCCGCTCATCGGCGCAGCTCCGTAAGGCGGCGCAGCAGCGCATCCACCAGCAGCGCCGCCATGCAGCCGCAGAGGCTGGCACAGAAGGCGGCAGGCGCGATGTCGAAGGGCGCAGCGGCACCGGCGGCAGCGCGCAGGCCGATCACCAGCGTGGGCAGCAGCGTCACCCCGGCGGTATTGAGCAGCAGGAAGGTCAGCATCGGCGCAGAGGCACGCTGCGGCTGCGGATTGGCCTGCTGCAGCAGTTCCATCGTCTTGATGCCAAAGGGCGTAGCCGCATTGCCAAGCCCCAGCAGATTGGCCGCGACATTGAGGCTGAGCGGGCCGAAGGCCGGGTGACCGGGCGGCAGACCGGGGAAAAGCAGGCGCAGAGGGCGGGCCAGCAGACGCGCCGCCAGCTGCATCAGCCCCGCTTCTTCCGCAATTTTCAGCAGGCCCAGCCACAGGCTCAAGGATGCCGCCAGCGACAGCCCCAGCTGCAGCGCATTCTCTGCTGCTGCGAAAGCAGCCTCTCCCACCGCGTCGGCGCGGCCGCCGCACACGGCGCACAGCGTACCCGCGCCGATCAGCGCCAGCCACATCTTATCCAGCATAGGCTCACCTCCGCCACCACTTTATGCCGCAGCGACAGGCAAAAGAACATTGCAATCCGCGCGGCGGCGCGATAGAATATAATTAACCAAGCATAAAGAAGGTGCGATTATGCGAATCAAGCAAATCTGTGCGCTGATGCTGGCCTGTATGCTGCTCTTCGCGGCGGGCTGCGGTGAAAAGGAAGCCGAGCTGCCGCCGCAGGTGCAGGACCCACAGGCATTTCTGGATGGTTTTGCGCCGTATCAGAGCAATGATATCGGCAGCAGCGGCGCTAAAGAAGTGAAGTTTCTGCTGAACGATGAATGCGGCGCGGTCTGCACGCAGTATGTGAATACGCTGCTGCAAAATGAGGGCTTCGAGCTGATCTCTTTGAGCGAGGACGGCGCGGACAGCCGCTATTTCTTCGGCTACAGCGGCGCGGCGGAGGTAGCGATGCTGAGCCCCGCCGATAAGAGCTTCCCCGCCTTCCACGTTTTTGTGGAGGTGCTGTCGGCGGAGTCGATACCCGCGCTGCAGCTGCGCGTGGTGCATGCGCCGGGGCTGGAATTTGCCGATCTGGGCGCCCGTGCGAATTTGAGCGGCCTCAGCCTGGAGCCGCAGCAAAAGCAGGAGCAGGCTGCCACCCAGCCGATCACCAAGCCTGCGGATAAGCCCGCAACTACCCAGCCGAGCACCAAACCGGCGGATAAGCCTGCTACCACCCAGCCGACCAAGCCCGCGGATAAGCCTGCCACCACCCAGCCGAGCAAACCCGCGGATAAGCCCGCGGCTACTGTTTCCGCATCTGCCACCTATTTGCCGGATGTGAAGCTGTTTTTGGACCGCACGCCCAGCAAGGATGAGAAATATGACGGCGGCTGGCGGCAATCGTTCCGCGAAGTGCCGGACGGCAAGATGGACACGGTGATAGACGAGCTGATCGAGCTGCTGGAAAATGACCGCTATCAGCTGAAGCTCAGCGACAGCAGCGAAAAGACGGTGAGCGCCACCAATTATTATCACTACTACTTCACCTACACCGGCAGCGGCAGCGTGGATACGCTGACCGATGATGACGGCAACCGTTTCAATGTGCATCTTTTTGTCACCCACTACACCAAGAAGGATTACTTCCACATCAATTTCCACTACAGCAGTCAGTTTGATACAGAAGACCCCGGCAGCCGCGTATCGGCGGATGTATCCGGCGGCAGCAGCTCCGGCAGCGGCAGTTCCGGCAGCGGCACGGCGGATGGCTATGATCCCTATACGCCCGATGCCTCCAAGCTGCCCTGCCTGACCTGTGACGGCGATGGCGACTGCAACTCCTGCGGCGGCAAGGGCTACAAGATGAAAGACGGCATCAAGAGCGACTGCACCCGCTGCAGCAACGGTAATTGCCCCAGCTGCGGCGGCAGCGGCACCCGCTGAGCACATAAGCACAGCAAAAAGACCACCCGAAACGGGTGGTCTTTCGTTATTCTCCGCCATACTCTTCCGAGGCAAATAGCCGTTTTGGCAAGGCGCAAGCCACGAAGCTGTACCGGGTGTACCGCGAGTGGCGAAAACACCGCCAAAACGGCTGTTTGTCCAGAACCAACAAAAAGACCACTCTGATGAGTGATCTTTAGCGCACAATTTAAGCAGCTTTATCCAGCCATACCGACCATATTCTATCCCACACCTGCTCCATCACCAGGCCGAAGGTGTAGCGTTCCAGCGAGATCGCCGGGTAAAGCTCATAAGTATACTGATTGCCGGCATCATCCGTATAGACCACGGTACCGACGGCGGTGCTGCGCTCGATGGGCGTTTCCAGCGTTTTGGGCAGGTTGATGGTGGTGGAGACGGCATCGGCATGGCCCTTTTCCACGATCAGGCGCACATCATCACGCAGGACGATGCTGACATTGTTGCGGCGGCCCTTTTTGACATTGACCGTCTCGATGACATCGCCGGAAGAACCGGCCTTCACCTGCTCAAAATTGTTAAAGCCGTAATCCATCAGCGTGGTCATATCCGCATAGCGGTCCTGGCTGTTCAGTACCACACCGATCAGGCACATACCGTCGCGGGTGACGCTGGCCACCAGGCATTGGCCGGCAGACGTGGTGGTGCCGGTCTTGACGCCGTCCGCACCCATGTAGCGGGTGAGAAATTCGTTGGTATTATTGACCACGCGGTCATAATCGTGACCGGCCCAGGGCATAGTGTATTTCTCGGTGCTGACGATGGTCTTGAATACCTCGTGCTCAAAGGCAGCGCGGGTGATCATCGCCAGATCATAGGCAGAGGAGTAATGCTCCACATCGGAAAGGCCGTTGGGGTTGGACCAGAGGCTGTCGCCAAGGCCCAGCTCGGCGGTCTTGTCATTCATCAATTCGGAAAAGCCTTCGATAGAACCGGCGGTGTGGATGGCCAGCACTTCCGCAGCGTCATTGGCAGAACGCAGCATCATCGCATAGAGCAGATCGCGCACCGTCAGCGTTTCGCCCGGTTCCAGCCAGATGCTGGCTTCGCCGGGGTTGACGTAATCGGCAGGTACGGTCACTTCTTCATCCAGATTGCGGTAATGCTCCAGCGCGACCAGCGTAGAGAGGATCTTGGTGGTGCTGGCTACCGGCAGCGATTCGTGGGCATTTTCCTGATAGAGGATGCGGCCGCTTTCGGCATCGATGAGGATGGCGGCGGAACAGTCGATATTCAGCGCCAGCGCCGGCAGCGATACGCTGAAAATAAGCAGCAGCGCCAAAGCCAACACTTTCAGATATCTTTTCATGCAGCACCTCCGTTTTCAGATCGCTTATCCATATAAATTTCCCGCGAATAAAAAATAATCCTGCCGAAGCAGGACTATTTTTGTCTGAAATTTTGTTACTGCGGGTCGGCGCAGCATTCCGTAGTGCCGGGCACATAGTCGCGCTCGCCGCAGCCGCAGTAGCGGTGCTTGCGCTGCTGAAAGCGGCACAGCAGGCCGTCTACCTGATCTGCCACCAGCGGCACCGCCTCGATGGCCTTATCCAGCACCGTGGCGCCGCATACCGGTATCAGCCGCACCTGATCCTGCTGCATCACCAAAAAGCCCACCGGCTGCACGCTGATGCCCGCGCCGCTGCCGCCGGCAAAGGGCAGATCGCCGCCCATACTGCCGTATTCGCCGCCGCCGGCCACGAAGCCGCAGCTCACGCGCGATACCGGCACTACCGATACGCCGTTGCCGCCATCGATCTTTTCGCCCACGATGGTGTTGACATCGACGATCTGCTTCAGGCTGCTCATCGCCGTCTGCATCAGCCCCTGAATTTCCGTTTCACTGGACATAAGAGGTCTCCTTTCCCGCCATGGCCGTCCGTTTGGCCAGGCTCTGCCGCAAAGATTTCCCGATAGCGATGATAATATTCCCCATGCTGAGCGAGATTATACAGCGCTGCCGCAGACTAAAGCCCGGCTGCGTATAATCCGGCTGCACGGTAAGCGGCGGGCAGGGCGGCACGCTGCCCACCAGATGCGAGAGGTGGCTGAACCACAGCCCTGCCAGCATTTGCGCCGCGCCGCAGCAGAGGGCGGTGTGCATGGCATCTGCCGTGCCGATGCGGCAGGTGAGCGATAGCTGCTCTACCCGCGCCTGCTGCAGCAAGAAGCGCCAGGCGATATGCAGATGCCGCAGCTCGAAGGCGGCCTTTTTCACCGGGCGGCGTTTGCGGCGGCGATACCGCTGCCACCAGCGGCGCAGCGGCAGACGCAGCGGCCGCGCATAGCCGCCGCAGACCCGCAGCAGCAGATACACCGCCAGCAGCGTGCCGCCGCGATACTCCACATATACCGCCAGCCGATACTGCCACAGCCACCACGCCGCATAGAGCAGCAAAACCAGCCATAGCTGCCACATAAGCGCACCTCCCCTGCCCTGCCTGATATTGGTGATTATGCACACAGGAAGGCACAAGTATGCAAAAAGCAAGCATCACACGGATGCCTGCTTTTACGGTCAATGAGCGGAAGTGAGTTTGATGCCGATGATGCTGACGATCAGCAGCACCACGAATACCCAGGTAACAGGGCTGATCTGATCCTTGAACAAAAGTGCAGCTCACGGCATATACCGTGAGCTGTTGATGCAGATTAGACTATATCGGAGCTTATTTCATCAGTTCAGTAAGCTCAATGAAGGCGGCGGCAGGATCGGGTGCGCCGAAGACGGCATTGCCGGCGACCAGCAGGTCAGCGCCTTTTTCTTTGAGCATTTTGACATTATCACGGCAGACGCCGCCGTCCACTTCGATAAGGAACTTGGCGCCGGCATCTTCACGCATTTTGGCCAGGCGGGCTACTTTATCCGCCACGGAAGTGATGAAGCTCTGACCGCCGAAGCCGGGGTTGACGCTCATCAGCAGCATCAGGTCGGCATCATGCAGCAGCTCTTCCGCCATGCACAGCGGCGTGGCCGGGTTCAGCACCAGACCCGCCTTCATGCCCGCCTGCTTGATGCGCTGCAGGCTGCGATGCGGATGGCGGCTGGCTTCTACGTGGATGTAGAGGTGGTCGCAGCCGGCTTTGGCAAAATCTTCGATAAATCTGTCCGGCTCTTCCACCATCAGGTGGGTATCGAAGACCATCTGGCTATGCTTACGCAGCTTGCCGATAATGCCCGCGCCAAAAGAGATATTGGGCACAAAGCAGCCGTCCATTACATCTAAGTGCAGGTACTTGCAGCCGGCCTGTTCCAGCGCGGTCAGTTGCTCGGCAACGCGCCAGATATCGGCAGAAAGGAACGAAGGTGCGATATGCGTCATCAGTACTTTACCTCTCTTTCTCGCAGGTCCGTCAGCAGGCGCAGATAGCGCTGATAGCGGCCTTCATCTATTTTCCCCGCAGCCAAAGCGGCTTTGACCGCGCAATCGGGTTCTTTATCGTGCAGGCATTGCTCGAAGCGGCAGTGATGCGCCGCAAATTCCGGCATCAGCTCGGCACAGCGCTGCTCGGTCAGGTCTTCGGCCAGATCCAGCAGCTGGAAGCCGGGGCTATCCGCCACCATGGCGTCCTCTGCCAGCACATGGATGCTGACCTGACGCGTGGTATGCTTGCCGCGCTGCAGGCGCTGGCTGATCTCGCCCACCTCGGCCTGCAATTCCGGCATCAGCGCATTGAGCAGGCTGGATTTGCCCGCGCCGGACGGACCGGTGAAGACGGTGATATGCCCCGCCAAAGCGGCGCGCACCTCTTCCACGCCCAGCCCCTGCTTGACGGAAGCGCGGATAACGCGGTATCCGGCGGCGATATAGGGAGCGGCCAGCTGCTGCCACGCCGCTTCGCTTTCCAGCAGGTCGCATTTATTGAACAGTATCAGCGGCTGCACGCCCAAATGCGCGCAGTTGAGCAGCATCTTATCCAGCAGCAGCAGGTCGCAGTCGGGATCGCGCGCGGCCAGCTGCAGTACGGCCTGATCGACATTGGCGATATTGGGGCGCTTCATCACCAGCTTGCGCGGCATGATCTCTTCGATAACGCCATCCTTGCTGCCGAAGCGCTCTATCTGCACCAGATCGCCGGTGAAGACGCCGCCTGCCTGCTGCTTGAGGCGGCCGCGGATGCGGCAGGTCACCTCTTCAGCGCCCACCAGCACGGTGTAGAAGCCGCCCGCTGCCCAAACTACTCTGCCTTGTTGTAAATTCTTCTCAGTTGACATTCTGCGTACTCATCACCGTATCATCTTCATAGATGGTAACGGTGCCTTCGCCGTAATAGGTAACATCCTGGGTAACGATAGCGCCCTTATTGTTGGTGCGGCGGTAGACTTCGCGCTCGCCCTGGGCGTCATTGATGACGATACGCACTACCACGCGGCTGCCCTGTACCACGTGGGTCAGAGTCAGATCCGCTTCCTGCGGGCCGGGGCCCTTGCTGACGGTGAGGCGCACGGTCTTGCCCTCTTCCAGCTGGTGGCCTTCGGGGAAATTCTGGCTGATGACTACGCCGGCATGATAATTGTAGCTTTCAACTTCCACGATCTCGGCGTTGATCTTCATCGATTCGAGAGAAGCCACGGCTACGTCTACGGTCTGGCCCTTCAGCGCGGGCAGGCTATGCTTATCGCGGCCGGAACCGAGGCTGATCACTACCTCTACTTCCGTGCCTTCTTCCACCTCTTCACCGGCAGCCGGATCCTGACGGATGGCCAGTCCCTCTTCCACGGTGTTATGCTGGGCGGTGGTATACTTGGCGGTGAGGCCGGCGCGTTCCAGAGTCAGATCGGCCATCGCTTCCGTCATGCCCAGTACGGTGGGTACTTCGACCAGCGGATCGCCGGAGCTGACGATAAGAGTGATCTCGTGACCGGCGGAAACGACGTGGCCGGGTTTGGGATCGATGGAGATAACGGTGCCGTGGGCAACATCTTCTTTTTCTACCATGCTGATGGCAACGCGGTCGAAGCCGATATCATTGAGTTCGGCTTCTGCCTGCAGATAGGGGTCGCCGACCAGATTGGGGATCTCGATTTTTTCCGAGCCGCCACCGCCGGTGACGATCTTGATGAAGATGATGAACATGATCAGCAGCGCCACCAGGCAGGCGGCGATACCGCCCAGCAGTACGGTCTTGGCGCTGCTCTTCTTTTCTTTGTAGGGGCGTTCTTCTTCCGCTTCCGGTTCCGGTTCCGGCTGCGGTGCGGGCTTGGCGTCCTGCTTCACCGCCTTGGCCTGTTCGGCGGCAGCTGCTGCGGCAGCGGCGGCGGTATCGG
>JAFXLH010000158.1 GCA_017531315.1 Bacillota bacterium | reverse complement strand
TCAGCAGCTCTTTCATGGTGCTGGCGAGGCCGCGCTTCAGCAGAATGGTCTTGCGGGTGCGGCCCAGCTCTTTCAGCAGCTCGAAGTTCTGCATATTGCGCGCGCCTACCTGGATCACGTCTACGTTTTCAAACAGCGGCAGGTGGTTGGCATTCATGATCTCCGTGACGATAGGCATGCCGGTGGCCTTTTTCGCTTCCAGCAGCAGCTCCAGGCCTTCCGCCTTTAAGCCCTGGAAGTCATAGGGCGAGGTGCGCGGCTTGAAAGCGCCGCCACGCAGCATCTGCGCGCCGGAAGCCTGCACGCGGGTGGCAACTTCCAGTATCTGCGCTTCGCTTTCTACCGAGCAAGGGCCGGCGATGATGGCAAAATTGCCGCCGCCGATCTTGATGCCGTTGACATCGATGATGGTGTCATCGGGATGGAATTTGCGGTTGGCATTTTTGAACGGATCGCTGATGCGCTTGACATCTTCTACGATCTCCAGCGAGGCCACCAGCTCATCATCGATATTGGAAGTATTGCCGACAAGGCCCAGTACGGTCTGGAAATGACCTTCGGAAATATGTACATCTACGTTTTGTTCACGCAGCCAGTCGATCAGGTTTTGCAGCTGTTCTTTGTCGCAGTTGGGCTTTAAGATAACGATCATAATGCGTTCTCCTTTCCGGATTTGAACTTATATATATTTTAACAGTAAATCGGTAAAACAAAAAGGGGTTTGCAGCAATTCTACTGCAAAACCCCCTAAAAAACGGCTTAATAAAGAAATACAGCTATTTCTTCGCAGCAAAATTAACCTTTACCTTATCTGTGATCAGAAAAGTAAAAGCTAAAGTAATAGTATTCGGCTGCGAAGATGTTTTTCAGCATAATTGGCGTCCGTTTCTTTAATATATAGTCGGTTATACCACTTTCACTTTGCTTTGTCAAGAAAAGCATACATAAAAATTCAACATAATTTGCTATTTCCCCACACTTATGCTAATATCTAAGCAACAGGAGGTATGAATATGCAGTTTTTATATATGTTGGAAAGTATGCGCACCCCGGCGCTGGATGCTTTTTTCAGCGCTGTCACGCAGCTGGGTGACGAGACCTTCTTTTTGGCGGTACCGATCATCATTTTCTGGTGCATCGACAAGAAGCTGGCTTATTATCTGCTCTCGGTCGGTTTTGCCGGGCTGACCGCCAATCAGTTCCTGAAGATCACCTGCCAGGTGCCGCGCCCGTGGGTGCTGGACCCCGACTTCACCATCGTGGAATCTGCGCGCGAAGCCGCCACCGGCTATTCGTTCCCCAGCGGCCACACCCAGAATATCACCGCCGTGCTGGGCACTCCCGCCTACTACTGCCGCAAAGCGTGGCTGACCGCGCTGGCGCTGCTGCTGATCGCGCTGGTGGCGCTTTCCCGCATGTACTTAGGCGTGCATACCCCGGCTGATGTGCTGACCTCGCTCGCGCTGACCGGCGCGCTGATCTACGCGCTGGCGCCCATCTTCTGCGGCAAGCAGCGCCTGCCCAAGCAGGTAGGCGGCGGGCTGCTGTGCGTGCTGGCGGTGGCTGCGGCATATCTCATCTTTGTCATCAGCCACAGCTGGCCGGCCGATATCGACGCCGCCAACCTGCACGAGGCGGTAAAGAACGGCTGGCTGCTGCTGGGCGCAACCGCCGCGCTGCTGCTCTCCTTCCACATCGAGCGTAAATACATCCGCTTCATCGAAGCGGGCCGCCCTGCCGC
>JAFXLH010000157.1 GCA_017531315.1 Bacillota bacterium | reverse complement strand
GGGCTATGTCTTTGATAAGTGGACTATCACCGGAGTTACTGTCGATGAGACCCAGTCTACTGTCACCTTTACTATGCCTGCCAATGATGTTACCGCAACTGCCACCTACAAGAATGACCCGCAGCAGCCGACTACTTATACTGTTACCGTTACCAACGGCAGCGGTGGCGGCAGCTATGCTGAGGGCGAATCGGTGACCATTACTGCAGATGCTCCGCAGTCGGGCTATGTCTTTGATAAGTGGACTATCACCGGAGTTACTGTCGATGAGACCCAGTCTACTGTCTCCTTTACCATGCCTGCCAATGATGTCACCGCAACTGCTACCTACAAGACCGCCCCGCAGCCGCCGCAATCGACTTATGACATTACTGTCGATAAGGCCAGCTTAAGCTTCACCGGTGTGTATGGCAGCTATGGCGATGTTCAGGCGCAGACCGTTACCGTCACCAATATCGGTACGGCAAGTGTTGATCTGAAAATCAGTCTTAATACTGAGGGTTTCGATATCTTTGATCTGTTCAAGGGAAGCGATCTCAATACCAGCTATAATGTTATCGATGTGCTCGGTACGGGTATTGCGCCCGGTGGTACCTATACCTTTAGTGTAAAACCGGAAAACAGAACTGTTGGTACTTATGAGGCAACTATTACCGTAACCGCCGTGGACGGTGATGTAAGCCTTGATATGGAAACTATTTATCCTGTCACCTTTACCGTAACACCCGCACAGACTCCGCAGCCGAGCCAGCATAATGTTGCTATCACCGGCAGCTACGCACAAAACAGCGGCGCCGGTAGCTACGCAGTCGGTGACATCGTCAATATCGATGCCGGCAGCCGCAGCGGCTATGAGTTTATCGGCTGGGTAATCAACAGCGGTAATGTTACGCTGGCTGATGATGACGCTACCGCTACCAGCTTCACCATGGGTGATGAGGACGTCAGCCTCACCGCCAAGTGGCTGAAGAAGAGCAGCAGCGCCGGCGGTTCCAACTATAAGATCGTGGTAGAAGAGGCGGATGACGGCAGCGTGGCCGCCAACCGCAAGTCTGCCCCCAAGGGTGCTACCGTGATCATCACCGTCGAGCCGGATAAGGGCTTTGAGCTGGATGAGGTGACGGTAGTGGATAAACGCGGCCGCGAGGTGGAGCTGAAGGATAAGGGCGATGGCCGCTTCAGCTTCAAGATGCCCGCCCGCGATGTCACCGTAAGCGCCAAGTTCAGCGAGAAGGAGCAGGTAAATCCGTTTACCGATATCAGCGAAGAGGATGCGTACTATGACGCCGTGCTGTGGGCCGTGGAAAACGGCGTGACCAGCGGCTTCAGCGCCACCACCTTTGCTCCCTACGGCCCCTGCACCCGCGCGCAGATGATGACCTTCCTCTGGCGCAGCATCGGCCGCCCCGCTCCCAGCAGCACCGAGCATCCCTTCACCGATATCAAGGACGATTATTACTTTGAAGCCGTGCTGTGGGCGGTGGAAGAGGGCATCACCGTAGGCACCACGCCTACCACCTTCGGCCCGGATGAGCCGTGCACCCGCGCGCAGATGGCCACCTTCCTGTTCCGTCTGGTAGGCGATGAGGCCGAGGAGCCGGCAGGACGCTACGCCGATGTGCTGCTGCACAAGTACTATGCGCTGCCGGTGGAATGGGCGGCGGAAAACGGCTACATCGATGGCATCAGCGAAGAGCTGTTTGCTCCGGAAGATGTATGTACCCGCGCCACCATGGTCACCGCGCTGTACCGTCTGGCCAATAAGTAAGTTTGCCATGAATGCAGCTTCATCATAAGCAAAAAGGCACCACTTGTGGGTGCCTTTTTGTGTGCTTGTGTGCTTGTCTGTTCAGCCGAGGCTGGGGGCCTCGGTGCAGAATTTCTGGCAGGCTTGCTGCACTTTTTGCTGCGGGGCTTGCTCTACCTGGTACCAGCCGCGCTGCTGGGCGGCGCGGAAGAGGTCGGTCTGGGTGGTGTGGCCGGCGGTGAGCATGCCGAGGAAGGCATCGCGCAGCTGCACATTCACACATTCGGAAGCAAAGGTGCTGTAATTGCTGCTCATCTTCTTTTCCGTAAGCAGCAGGTCGGTCATCATTTCCTGATCTTTCATCTTGTATCCTCCTTACTGCAATACTTACTGCAAAAAGCCCAGCAGCTTCTGATAATTCTGCTGATGCTGGCTGGCATAGCGGGTGTAGCTGCTCTTCAGGTCGGGATCGGTGGTGCAACCGGCAGCGTTCTGATACTTGCAGCAGAGCATTTTTTCGAAGCCCAGCTGATCTTCCAGCGCCGATAATTCTTTGGTAGTAAGATTGGCCATAATGACACCTCCTGTGTAGTGTGTGGTTATTGTGCCGCATCGGCGCGCTTTTATGCGCGAAAAAAGCTCCCGCTTAGGCGGGAGCTTTTGGTTTTTGCTGTTTGGTCAGGCTTTGGCAAAATAGGCGATGGCTACTACGCCGGGGCCGATGTGGGTGCCGATGGTGCAGCCTATGCTGACGATCTCGGGCGCGTCGCCCAGCAGGTCGGCATTGGCGGCGGCGAATTTTTCCACGGCTTCCGTGCCGTTGCCGCTGTAGGCCAGGCAGTAGGGCAGGGAAGTGTCGATGCCGCCGGTCTCATCCACCAGCTTGCGCAGCAGCTGCTGGCCGTGCTTGGCGCCGCGGGCTTTGCCGGCGGCTTCTACCACGCCGCCCTTCACTTCCACGATCGGCTTGATGGAAATCAGATTGCCGGCGAAGGCGGTGGTGGCGGAGATGCGGCCGCCTTTTTTCAGGTACTTCAGCGTATCCAGCAGGGCGAATTCGCGTATCTGCAGCTTTTCTTCATCCAGACGGGCGGCAACAGCGGCGGCGTCGAGGCCCTCTTTGACCAGCTCTATGCCGCGATAGACCAGCAGGCGCTCGGCCATGGCGACGAAGGTGCTGTCTACGACGAAGATGCTCTCTTCGAAGCCCTCGCGGGCGATGCAGGCACTGTGATAAGTGCCGGAAAGCGCGCCGGACATGCAGATGACCACGGCAGTATCGCCGTTATTTACCACCTCTGCGTAGGCGGCGGCGAAGCGGGCCGGCGGCACCTGGCTGGTGCTGGGCAGTTCTTTATGTTCTTCTAATTTCTGATAAAACTCGGCATGGGTGAGATCCACCGCATCCAGATATTGCTCTTCATCGAAGCGTACCTCCAGCGGCATATGGATGATATTCAGTTCAGCCGCTTCGGAAGGGATGATATCGGCGGCGGAATCTACGATAAAACGGATAGCCATAATAGCTCCTTTCGGTTATATCAAGCTTCGGCAAGGCGATGCTGCAGATTGTTGGAAATGCTTTCCAGCGCGTGATAGAAGGCGCCGCGTTCTGCGTCGCTCAGCCCTTCGCCGCCGCAGCCTACCCACTGCTCGATGACGGCGTCCATCTTTACCGCCAGCTCGCGGCCGGTTTCCGTCAGCATCAGCTGGGCGCGGTACTTCTTCTCGCCGGCATAGATGTAGCCTTTTTCTATCAGCTGCGCCACCGTGCGGGAAATAGCGGCTTTATCTTCGGCACACAGCTGGCACAGCTGCGCGGCGGTCAATCCCTGCGGATAATTGTGCAAAAAGACCAGGCACATGGCGTGCGCGCCCTTCAGGCCAAACTCCGTCATTTCCATAGTCTTGATGCGTTGAATGGATTTGTAGCAGGTGCTGATGCCCGTCACAAATGCCTGGAAGCGCTCTTTCATATGCTTCACCTCAAATTCACACTATGATACGGTAAGTATACCGATTGTTTGTTGAATTGTCAACGAGCCTATGTGAAGGTTTGGTGAATTTTAGCTGAAAGATTGTTCATATTCGGCGGCTTGACGATTGGCTGCCGATTTCGTACAATAGATGCTGTTATCTGCACTTTTTCGAGGTTATGACGATGATTCAGCTTTCCGATCATTTTACATATAACAAGCTCATCCGCTTCACGCTGCCGTCGATCGCGATGATGATTTTCACTTCCGTATACGTGGTGGTGGATGGGCTGTTTGTTTCCAACTGGGTGGGCAAGACGCCTTTTGCGGCGCTGAACCTGATCTGGCCGGTGATACAGGCGCTGGGCGCCATCGGCTTCATGATCGGTACCGGCGGCAGCGCGCTGGTGGCCAAGCTTTTGGGTGAGGGGCGCAAGGAAGAGGCCAACAGTGTCTTTTCGCTGCTCATCTACTTTGCTTTTGTCCTGGCGGTGGCTCTGGCGGCGCTGGCGCTGTTTTATCTGCGCCCCATCGCCGTGTTCTTCGGCGCGGAAGGCGAGATGCTGGAATATTGCCTGCGTTATGGGCGCATCCTGGCCGTATTTTCGGTAGTGGCGCTGCTGCAGAATATGTTCCCCAGCTTTTTGGTGGCGGCAGAGCGCCCCAAGCTGGGGCTTTACATCACGCTGATCGCCGGCTGCACCAATATCGTGCTGGATGCGCTGTTTGTGGCGGTACTGGGCTGGGGGCTGGCCGGGGCGGCGTTTGCCACCGGCATCAGCCAGCTGGTGGGCGGCGCGGTGCCGCTGCTCTACTTCATCCGCGCTACGGAAAGCCCGCTGCGGCTGGGCCGGGCCAAGTGGAACGGCGCGGCATTGCTGAAGGCTTGCAGCAACGGCGCTTCGGAAATGATGACCAATCTCTCGATGTCGCTGGTCTCCATCCTCTACAACTTCCAGCTGATGCGGCTGGCCGGGGAAGACGGGGTGGCGGCCTATGGCGTGCTGATGTACCTGAGCTTCGTCTTTATCGCCGTATTCTTGGGCTACACGGTGGGCAGCGCGCCCATCGTCAGCTTTCACTACGGCGCGCAGAACGATGCAGAGCTGCAGAATATGCTACGCAAGAGCCTGATGCTGGTGGGCATTTCCGGCTTGATGATGGTGGGCGGCAGCCTGGCTTTGGCGCAGCCGCTTTCGGCGGTTTTCGTCGGCTATGATAAGCCGCTGCTGGAGATGACGGTGCGCGGGATGCGTCTTTATAGCTTTTCCTTCATCTTTACCGGCTTCAACATCCTCGGCTCGGCCTTTTTCACCGCGCTGAACAATGGCTTCATCTCGGCGCTGATCTCCTTTTTGCGTACGCTGGTCTTTCAGGTGGTGGCGGTCATCTGGCTGCCGCTGCGCTTCGGGCTGGATGGCGTATGGCTGGCGCTGATCGCGGCAGAAGCCGCGGCGGTGCTGGTAGTTGCGGCCTGCTTTATCGGCCTGCGTAAAAGATACAGATATTGGTAACAGTATAGCAAATACCCGCTGTCACTTAACCGCGAAAAATGACGGCAGAAGAAAAAAGCCACCTCGGAAGAGGTGGCTTTTGCTTGCTTAGAAGCGGATATTGAAGGTGGCGCTTTCGCCGTTGTAGTAGATGGTGACGCTGCCTACGCCGCTGCCGTCGCGCTCGATCAGCAGCGTGCCGTCAGCCTGTACGCTGGCGGTAAACGGCGAGCCGGCGGCGGTGGTGACGCTGTAGTCGTAGATGGGCTGCCCGTCATAGTAGGTATCGACGACGAGGCGGCTCAACGAGCTGGTGCCGAAGCCGCTGCCCGGTTCTTGGGTGCGGCCATGCCACTGCAGGCTCAGGCCTTTGACGACGGTATCCGGCTCGTAGATGAAGTCGGTACGCGCCAGCAGGTCTTCGCCGGGTTCCGGCTGGAAGCTGGGGTCGGCATCGAGATAATGCCAGTGCACGGATACGAAACCGTCATCATTTTTGCCGTTGAGCTTCACGGTGATGGTGCCGTCGGCATTCTTGGTGGCGTGGTCTACCGTGTAATTGGTGTAGGTGTCGCCGTTCAGCAGCACTTCTACAGTAAAGCTGTGACCGTTGTGGCGGTAGCTTTCGTAGGAGGCGTATTCGCGGCCGTCGATGCGGAAGCTGATCGGCAGCTCATCCCATTCGGAGGGGTCTTCCGTCAGCACCGGCGGCAGCTGCATATCCTGCGTATCATTATAAGCATCTTCATCGAAGACGTCTTCAGCGATCAGCTTTTCCGCCAAAGAGCCGCTGCCGTCTTTAAGCGGCATTTCCAGCGCGGCATAGCTGATCTGCACCATATTGGCACGCAGGAATTTGTTATTGTTGTAGCTGGCGTATTCGCCGTTGGTAAGACCGAGGGCATCGGTAAATTCCCAGGCCTTGTCCCAGCGGAAATCGCTGCTGCTGTCATAGCCCAGCGCGCGCAGCACGAAGGTGAGGTACTGGGCGGTGGTGACGGTGGCGTCACCGTTGAAGGTGGTGGCGGTGTAGCCGGCGGTGAGGCCGTGGGTGTAGGCATAGCCCACATAGGGCTGCGCCCAGGCCACCACATCGGTGAGCGGCGTATCCCAGCTTTGGGACTTGGCTTCTGCCTCTTTGCCCAGCAGGCGGATCAGCATTACTACCGATTCGTAGCGGGTGGGTGCGCGGTCCAGGTCGTAGTTGGGGCTGCCGTCGGCATTGTAGCCGGCGCCGCTGAACAGACCGAGCTCATTCAGCTTATCGGCATCCAGCGTGGCGGCAGGGGAGGCTGCCAGCGCTATGGTGCTGCAGCTGAGCAGCAGCAATACGGCCAGCACGGCGGTGAAGAGTCGCTTTTTCATCGGCTTGCTCCTTTCGGCTGTTGCTTAGTTACGCAGGCTCTGCAGCGGGGCGGGGATGCGGCCGCCGCGGGCGATGAAGGCGGCGGCGCTTTCCGGATGCACGGGGATGATGGGCGCGCTGCCCAGCAGACCGCCGAATTCCACCACATCGCCCACGCCCTTGCCGGGAACGGGGATGATGCGGACGGCGGTAGTTTTGTTATTGACCATGCCGATGGCGGTTTCATCGGCGATGATGGCAGAGATAGTTTCGGCGCTGGTATCGCCGGGGACGGCGATCATATCGAGGCCGACGGAGCAGACGCAGGTCATCGCTTCCAGCTTGTCCAGAGTGAGCGTGCCGCCCTGAGCTGCGGCGATCATGCCTTCGTCTTCGCTGACGGGGATGAAGGCGCCGGAGAGGCCGCCGACGTGGCCGGATGCCATCAGGCCGCCCTTCTTCACCGCGTCATTGAGCAGGGCCAGCGCGGCGGTGGTGCCGTGGGTGCCGCATACTTCCAGCCCCATCTCTTCCAATACGCGGGCTACGCTGTCGCCGATGGCCGGGGTGGGGGCGAGCGAGAGGTCTACTACGCCGAAGGGTACGCCGAGGCGCGCCGAGGCTTCCTGCGCGACCAGCTGGCCCATGCGGGTGATGCGGAAGGCGGTCTTTTTCACCATTTCCGCTACGTTGTCGAAGGGCTGACCCTTCACTTCCTGCAGGGCGCGGTGGACGACGCCGGGGCCGGAAACGCCGACGTTGATCACGCATTCCGGTTCGCCTACGCCGTGGAAGGCGCCGGCCATGAAGGGGTTATCTTCTACCGCATTGGCGAAAACGACCAGCTTGGCGCAGCCGAGGCCGCCCTGATCGGCGGTGAGCTCGGCAGCCTTCTTCACCACGCGGCCCATCTCGGCCACGGCATCCATATTGATGCCGGCCTTGGTGCTGGCGACGTTGACGCTGGAGCAGACCATCTGCGTGGCAGCCAGCGCTTCCGGGATGGAGGCGATGAGGTTGCGGTCGCCTTTGGTGTAGCCTTTGTGCACGAGGGCGGAGAAGCCGCCGATGAAGTTGACGCCGCAATTGGCAGCGGCCTTATCCAGCGCGATGGCCAGCGGGGTGTAGTCGGCGCTGTCGCAGGATTCGCCCACCATAGCGATGGGGGTGACGGAGATGCGCTTATTGACG
>JAFXLH010000156.1 GCA_017531315.1 Bacillota bacterium | reverse complement strand
CATCACCGATGCCATGGGGCAGCCCGTGGCCACCATCGATGACGGCGACGGCGTCATCTTCTTCAATTTCCGTTCCGACCGCGCGCGTGAGATCAGCCATGCCCTCACCGATGCCGAATTCGACGGCTTCCCGCGCTGCAAGGCGCCGCAGCTGCACTATGTGTGCATGACCAGCTACGACGCCACGCTGACCAATGTCAGCATCGCCTACCCGCCGGAGCTGCCGCAGCAGACGCTGGCACAGGTGGTGGCGCAGGCCGGCCTCAAACAGCTGCGTATCGCCGAAACGGAAAAATATGCGCATGTGACGTTCTTCTTCAACGGCGGCACGGAAGAGGTGCAGCCGGGCGAAGACCGCCTGCTCATCCCCTCACCGAAAGTGAAAACGTACGATCTGCAGCCGCAGATGAGCGCGCCGGAAGTGACGGCCGCCCTGCTGGAGCAGATCGCCGCCGATAAATACGATCTGATCATCTTGAACTATGCCAACCCGGATATGGTGGGCCATACCGGCAGCATCCCCGCCGTCATCACGGCGCTGGAGGCGGTAGACGGCCTGCTGGGGCAGGTGATAGACGCCGTATCTGTCAAGGGCGGCACCACCATCATCACCGCCGACCACGGCAATGCGGAGCGGATGATCGACCCGGCCACCGGCCTGCCGATGACCGCCCACACCAGCAACCCCGTGCCGCTGATCTTGGTCGGCAGCGGGGCAGAGGGCAGGACGCTGCGCGACGGCGGCCGCCTCTGCGATATCGCGCCCACGCTGCTGGAACTGCTGGGCCTGCCGCAGCCGGACGAGATGACCGGTCAGAGCCTATTGTGCTAAGTATTGCAATTTTTTGCCATACACCGTAAAATAGAAACATAACCGTCGAAGGGCGGAAAGTCAGCCCCACGGGGCAATTTGGAGGAATTGATTATGTGCCTTATTTCTGACGTACATGCCCGCGAGATCCTCGATTCCCGCGGTAACCCCACTATCGAAGTAGAAGTGCTGCTGGAAAGCGGCGCTTTCGGCCGCGCTGCCGTACCGTCCGGCGCATCCACCGGCGCTTATGAAGCCGTGGAACTGCGCGATGGCGATAAATCCCGCTACGGCGGCAAGGGCGTGCTGAAGGCCGTTGCCAATGTGCAGACCATCATCGCCCCGGCGCTGATCGGCAAATGCGCGCTCGATCAGGCTGCCATCGATGACCTGCTCATCGAGCTGGACGGCACCGAAAACAAGGCCGAGCTGGGCGCCAATGCCACTCTCGGCGTATCTCTCGCCGTAGCCAAGGCCGCTGCCGATTTCGTCGGCCTGCCGCTGTACCGCTATATCGGCGGCGTCAATGCCAAAGCCCTGCCGGTTCCGATGATGAATATCTTAAACGGCGGCAAACATGCCGACAATAACGTCGACATTCAGGAATTCATGGTCATGCCGGTAGGCGCTCACAGCTGGGCCGAAGCCCTGCGTATCGGCACCGAAGTTTTCCACGCGCTGCGTAAGGTGCTGAAGAGCCGCGGTTACAACACCGCCGTGGGCGATGAAGGCGGCTTTGCCCCCAATCTCAAATCCAACGAAGAAGCTTTCGAATGCATCTGCCTCGCCATCGAAGAAGCCGGCTACAAGCCCGGCGAAGATGTCCGCATCGCCATCGACGTGGCTGCTACCGAGCTCTTCACCGAAGACGGCAAGTACAATCTGGCCGGCGAAGGCCGCCTGCTCACCGCTGCCGAACTGATCGACTTCTATGCCGATATGGTAGAAAAGTACCCGATCATCTCCATCGAAGACGGCCTGGCCGAAGACGACTGGGATGCCTGGGTAGTCATGACTGAACGCCTCGGCAAAAAGGTTCAGCTGGTTGGCGACGATCTCTATGTCACCAACACCAAGCGCCTGAAGAAGGGCATCGAACTGAAGGCCAGCAATGCCATCCTGATCAAGCTGAACCAGATCGGCACCCTGACCGAAACTCTGGAAGCGGTACAGATGGCCGCCCGCGCCGGCTTCACCTCCATCGTATCCCACCGCAGCGGCGAGACCGAAGACACCACCATCGCCGATGTGGTAGTAGCTACCAATGCCGGCCAGATCAGGACCGGTGCTCCTTCCCGTACCGACCGCGTGGCCAAGTACAATCAGCTGCTGCGCATCGAAGAAGATCTGGAAGACGCCGCATCCTTTGGCGGTATGGATGTATTCTTCAATCTCAAATAAGCACTTGCGTAAATAAAACAAAGGCGGCGATAATGTATCGCCGCCTTTTTGCCGCTCATTTATTGATTTAAGTGCAAATTTATCAGGAAAAAATGGCAAAAAGTGCAATTATGCGCTTGTCATAACAAGCTAATTGTGATAGAATAATTTAGTCCTATTAGTATGTAAAGAATAGAATTGCATTTACTTTTGTGGAGGTGAAAAAGTTGTCTACTATCTCTGTTGTACTCAGCGTTGTTCAGGTTATCGTATCCCTGGGCCTCATCGCTACCGTACTGCTGCAGTCCGGTGCTTCCGCCGGTCTTTCCGGTACCATCGCCGGCGCCGGTGAAACTTTCTTCGGCATGCATCGCAGCATGGATGAAAAGTTCGCCAAAATGACCAAGGCTCTTGGCGTAGCTTTCTTTGTTATTACGTTGATCATCGCTCTGGTTCAGTAATCACGGGCGTTTGAAAAAGCATTTATAAGCAATTATAACTATTTTTAGGAGGGTATTTCTAGTGAACATGTTGATTGTTGCACCGATCGCTGGTGTGCTGGCTCTGATCTTTGCTTTCATTCTGACCCAGCGCATCAACAAAATGGATGAAGGCAACGACCGTATGTCCGAAATCGCTGCTGCTATCCATTCCGGCGCCATGGCTTTCCTCGGCCGCCAGTACAAAACTCTGATCATCTTCGTTCTGATCATGGCCGTTGTATTCTTTGCCGTTGGTACTTTCACCACCGGTGAAGACAGCATCAAAGCCACCACTGCTATTCCGTTTATTCTCGGTGCTGCCTGCTCCATTCTGGCCGGTAACATCGGTATGCGCGTTGCTACCAAAGCTAACGTCCGCACTGCCAATGCCGCTTACAAAAAGGGCCTGAACAGCGCTCTGGGCGTTGCCTTCTCCGGCGGTGCCGTTATGGGTATGAGCGTTGTCGGTCTGGGCCTCTTCGGTCTCGGCCTCGTCGTATTCATCTTCTACGGTCAGGACACCGTTATCAACGGCTTCGGCCTCGGTGCTTCCTCTGTTGCTCTGTTCGGTCGTGTTGGCGGCGGTATCTACACCAAGGCTGCTGACGTCGGCGCCGACCTGGTTGGTAAAGTCGAAGCCGGTATCCCGGAAGACGACCCGCGTAACCCCGCCGTTATCGCCGACAACGTAGGCGACAACGTTGGTGACGTTGCCGGTATGGGTTCCGACCTGTTTGAATCCTATGTTGGCTCCATCATCTCCGCCATCGCTCTGGGCGGCTCCCTGGGCATCGGCGCCAACGGCGAAGGCGTTATCGCCCCGCTGCTGATCGCTGCCTGCGGTATCGTTTGCTCCATCCTCGGTACCTTCTTCGTTTCCACCAAAGAAGGCGGCAACCCCCAGAAAGCTCTGGACCGCGGTACTCTGGTAGCCAACGTTCTGGCCATCATCGCTACCTACCTGGTCTGCACCATGGTACTGCCCAAGACCTTCACCGTTACCTCCCTCGGTCAGACCATGACCTACACCAACACCGGCGTATTCATCGCTACCATCGCCGGTCTGGCTGCCGGTTACCTGATCGGTAAGGTTACCGAATACTACACCTCCGGTGATTATGCCCCCGTTAAGAAGATTGCTGCTGCCTGCGAAACCGGTACTGCCACCAACATCATCTCCGGCGTTGCTACCGGTATGATGTCCACCGCTATCCCGATCATCCTCATCTGCGTTGGTATTTTCGTAGCTTACTTCTTCGCCGGCCTGTACGGCATCGCTCTGGCCGCTGTTGGTATGCTTTCCACCACCGGTATCACCGTAGCTGTTGACGCTTACGGCCCCATCTCCGACAACGCCGGCGGTATCGCCGAAATGTCCGGTCTGCCGCATGACGTCCGCAAGATCACCGACCAGCTGGACGCTGTTGGTAACACCACCGCCGCTATCGGTAAGGGCTTCGCCATCGGTTCTGCCGCTCTGACCGCCCTCGCTCTGTTCTCCGCTTACACCCAGGCTGTTGGCCTCGACTCCATCAACCTGCTCGACCCGATGGTAACCATCGGTCTGTTCATCGGCGGCATGCTGCCCTTCCTCTTCTCCGCTATGACCATGGAATCCGTCAGCAAGGCTGCCGGCGACATGATCGAAGAAGTACGTCGTCAGTTCCGTGAAATCCCCGGCCTGATGGAAGGCACTGCCAAAGCTGACTATGCCAAGTGCGTTGACATCTCCGCCCGTGCCGCTCTGCGCGAAATGATCATGCCTTCCGTAATGGCCGTTATCGTTCCGCTGCTCGTCGGTATCGTACTCGGTCCGGAATGCCTGGCCGGCCTGCTCTGCGGTACTCTCGTATCCGGCTTCCTGGTAGCTATCTTCATGTCCAACTCCGGCGGCGCTTGGGATAACGCCAAGAAGTACATCGAAGAAGGCCACTTCGGCGGCAAGGGTTCCGATGCTCACGCTGCTGCCGTTAACGGCGACACCGTCGGCGACCCCTTCAAAGATACTTCCGGCCCGTCCATCAACATCCTGATCAAGCTGATGACCATCATCGCTCTGGTCTTCGCCCCCATTTTCTAAGATACTCACAAAAGACCCGTGGCTTAGCCGCGGGTCTTTTTTTATTGTTGCTGCTGGCGGCAAAAAGTAGTATAATAAAAATTGGAGCGTTATGCTCCGTTAGCTTGAATTGGAGCAAATGTATGAAAACTATTTATTTTGACAACAGCGCTACCACCTGCGTATCTGCTGCGGCTGCGGAAGCCGCTATGCAGGTGATGCGAGAAGATTTTGGCAATCCCTCTTCGTTGCACGGCATGGGGCTAAAAGCAGCCCGCCGCCTGCGCGAAGCACGGGAAACGCTGGCCGGCTTGCTGCAGGTGAAGGCGGAAGAGCTGTACTTCACCAGCTGCGGCAGCGAGAGCAACAATATGCTGATCATGGGCGTGGCAGAGGCGCGCCGCAGCGGCCGCATCATCGTCTCGGCCATCGAGCACGCTGCGGTGCAGGAACCGGCCCGCTACCTGCTGCAGCGCGGTTTCGAGGTCTGCTATGCGCCGGTAGATGCGCGCGGCGTGGTGGATGTAGATAAGCTGTGCGAGCTGCTGACCCCGGATACGGTGCTGGTCAGCATCATGCAGGTGAATAATGAGGTAGGCAGCATCCAGCCGCTGACCGAGATCGGCGCGGCGGTGAAGCGCCTGGCGCCGCAGGCCATCTTCCACATTGATGGCGTGCAGGGCTTCGGCAAGCGCCCGGTAGAGCTGGCGCGCTGGCAGGCCGATGCCTACAGCATCAGCGCCCACAAGATACACGGGCCGAAAGGCGTGGGCCTGCTGTGGCTGAAGCAGGGCGTACGCATCCCGCCGCTGATCCGCGGCGGCGGTCAGGAGCATGGCCAGCGCTCCGGCACGGAAAACCTGCCCGGCATCGTGGCTTTTGCCACGACTGCCGCAGAAGGCTGCCGCAATATGGCCGCCAATACCGCAGCGATGCTGCAGGTGAAGCAGGCACTCTACGAGCAGCTGATCACCATCGAAGATGCGGTGCTGAACGGCCCTGATGTGGCCGAGGGCGCCGCGCATATCCTCAATATGTCTTTCCCCGGCGTACGCAGCGAGGTGCTGCTGCATTGTCTGGAAGCGCAGGGCATCTGCGTCTCTTCCGGCAGCGCCTGCTCTTCGCATAAGAGCAGCGGCAGCGGCGTACTGGCGGCGATGGGGGCAGGGGAGGAGCGTGCCGATTCGGCGCTGCGCTTCAGCTTCTGCGCAGAAAATACGGTAGAAGAAGCCGCGGTGGTAGCGGCGGCGGTCAAGGCAGCCGTCAGCGACCTGCGGATGATGCAAAAAGGTAAAGGCAAAAGAAGAAGATAGAGTAGGAGAGAGCTATGAAAATTGCTG
>JAFXLH010000022.1 GCA_017531315.1 Bacillota bacterium | reverse complement strand
TACCAGCCGTCCTCGGTAAACGCCTTGGCGTTTTCCTCGGGATTGTTGTATTAGCCGAGCATGAACCAATAGTGGATTGCCAGATACAGCACAAATATGCTGACGCCTATCTTAAAGCAGCTCTTCCAATCAATTCTCATCTATCATAGCCTCCTGAAAACAGCCTATGCTCACATTACATCCATAATATACCGCGTCAATATGTAATTTTTGTGAACAGCGGCTAAAAAATACAAAAACGGCGCAGGCTTGATACCTGCGCCGTTTGGAGCTTACTTATTTTTTCAGTCTTTCTTCCATGGCAGCCAGTTCGTCCAGCAGTTCCTGCGGCATCGAAGCGCCGATCTTATCGTAGAACTGATGGATGCCGGCGATATCTTCCAGCCAGTATTCCGGCTCTACCTGCAGGATGGAAGCGAGGGTATCGCGGGTGAAGGGCTGGCCTTCGCAGACCTGATAATTGAGGCCTTCCATATCGATATCTTCCGCATAGGGCAGGAAGCCGATCTCGGTCTCGCGGGCGCCTACTTCGCCTTCGCAGCGCTTCAAGATCCATTCCAGCACGCGGAAGTTATCGCCGAAGCCGGGCCAGAGGAAGTGGCCTTCGTCATCGAGGCGGAACCAGTTGACATTGAAGATCTTGGGCGGGTTGGCAGCGCCCTTGCCCACTTTCAGCCAATGAGCGAAGTAATCGCCCATATTGTAGCCGCAGAAGGGCAGCATCGCCATCGGGTCGCGGCGGACAACGCCTACGGCGCCGGTAGCGGCAGCGGTGGTCTCACTGGCCATGATGGAGCCGACGAATACGCCATGCTGCCAATCGCGGGACTGGTATACCAGCGGCGCAGTCTTGCGGCGGCGGCCACCGAAAATGATGGCAGAAAGCGGTACGCCTTCCGGATTTTCCCATTCGGGAGAGATGCAGGGGCAATTGCGGGCCGGCGCGGTGAAGCGGGAATTGGGATGCGCGCCCTTGCTGCCGTCTGCGGGATCCCACGGCTCGCCCTTCCAGTTGCAGACGCCGGTGGGCGGGTTCTTATCCAGGCCTTCCCACCATACAGTGCCGTCTTCCTTGACAACTACATTGGTGAAAATGGTGCCTTCCTGAGTGGAAGCCAGCGCATTGGGGTTGGACTTGGCATTGGTGCCGGGGGCGACGCCGAAGAAGCCGGCTTCCGGGTTGACGGCGTAGAAGCGGCCGTCTTCCTTGACGCGGATCCAGGCGATATCATCGCCGACGGTCCAGATCTTGTAGCCCTTATCGCGGTAGATTTCCGGCGGGATCAGCATAGCCAGATTGGTCTTGCCGCAGGCAGAGGGGAAAGCACCGGCGATGTAGCGCACCTGACCATCCGGAGATTCCACGCCCAGGATCAGCATATGCTCGGCCAGCCAGCCTTCTTCGCGGCCGAGGCAGGAAGCGATACGCAGCGCGAAGCACTTTTTGCCCTGCAGAAGATTGCCGCCGTAACCGGAGTTGATAGAAAGGATAACATTATCCTTGGGGATCTGGATGATGTAGCGCTTTTCCGGGTCGAGGTCGCATTTGCCGTGCAGGCCGTGGATGAAATCAGCATCGTCACCGAGGCAATCCAGCACTTCTTTGCCCACGCGGGTCATGATAGCCATATTCAGCACCACGTAGATGGAGTCGGTCATTTCGATACCGATCTTGGAAAACGGCGAGCCGACCGGGCCCATGGAATAGGGGATCACATACATGGTACGGCCCTTCATCGAGCCGCCCAGTACTTCGTCGCGCACCTTGTAGGCGTCTTCCGGAGACATCCAGTTATTGGTGGGGCCGGCATCATAGGGGTCATCGGTGCAGATGAAGGTGCGGGCTTCTACACGGGCTACGTCATTAACATCGGAACGATGATAATAGCAGTTAGGCAGTTTTTCCTGATTCAGCTTGATGATCTCGCCGGTAGCAATGGCTTCCTGGCGCAGCTGTTCCAGCTGTTCTTCACTGCCGTCGATCCATACCACCTGATCCGGGCAGCACAGCGCGGCAGACTCGTTGACAAAATCGATAACAGCCTGATTCTTGGTCAGCATAAGCGTCCTCCTTATCATTCTGCGTTTTTCCAATAGTAGCGCAGATATTGGAGAATTCGCCGTTTTCTTGCTTATCCCTGCCGATTTTTGCAAATGTATCACTCTTTTACTGCGCTTCCACCCATATGCTGCACGCCGTTATTATCCACGTACCAGTTATCGCGATAGATGAGCTCGCCCACCGGCACCACCTGCAGGCCGCGCTCGGCCAGCGCCGCAAGTATGTTCGGCAATGCTTCCGGCGTGTGCAGGCCGGCATTGTGGAACAGCACTATATCCCCGGCGCCGATCTTTTTCAGCACCCGCTCTTCTATCTCCGCGGCAGATAAGTCCTTCCAATCCAGCGAATCGATGCTCCATTGCACCGGCACGATGCCCAGCTCTGCGCTGATGCTGACCGTGCGGTCGTCATAATCGCCAAAGGGCGGGCGGAACAGCTCTGCCGTATAGCCGGTGGTATCGGCGATAAGCCTCCGGTTCTGCTCCAGCTCCTCGCGTATCTGCTGCTCGCTCAGCGCGGAGAAGTGCGGATGCGTCACCGAATGCAGCCCTATCTCATGCCCGCGCGCCACTATCTCTTTTGCCATATCCGGGTAATCTTCCAGCCAGATATTGACGAGGAAGAAGGTAGTCTTCACCCCGTATTCGTCCAGTATATCCAGTATTTGCAGTGTGTTTTCCGCGCCCCAGCTGGCGTCGAAGCTGATGGCCACCCGGCTTTCCGCCGTATCTACTTTATACACGGGGTGCAGCTTATGCGGGGCGGCCTGCACCGCCGCATAATGCCCCAGTCCGGCCGAAGCCGCGCCCACCAGCAGCAGCAAGACAAAAGCCGCCGCCCACAGACTGCGCTTACTGAAACGTATTATCCTGATGCGCCGCATCTTATCACCTCAGAGCTTTTTGCGGCAATATATGCGGCCGCAGACGACAAAATGCATCTTTCCCGCGCGAGCAGGCGCAGCCGTACAGCAAACGCGCAAATAAAAATCCGGCCCGTTGATTTTACAGTTAGGCCGGATTTTTGCTTATTTAGCCGCGATATTGCGCGCCACATAGACGCCGCTGGCAGATGCATGGGATAGCGAATGGGTGATGCCGCTGCCATCGCCGATGATGTACAGCCCCTTATGCAGGGATTCCAGCTTTTCGCTTACCTCTACTTCCATATTGTAGAACTTGACCTCCACGCCATAGAGCAGCGTATCGTCATTGGCGGTGCCGGGCGCCACTTTATCCAGAGCGTAGATCATTTCGATGATGCCGTCGAGGATGCGCTTGGGCAGCACCAGGCTCAGGTCGCCCGGGGTGGCATTGAGCGTGGGCACGATGAAGGATTCGGCGATGCGGGCAGCCGTGCTGCGGCGGCCGCGGATCAGGTCGCCAAAGCGCTGCACGATCACGCCGCCGCCCAGCATATTGCTGAGACGAGCGATCGATTCGCCATAGCCGTTGGAATCATTGAAGGGCTCGGAGAAATGCTTG
>JAFXLH010000155.1 GCA_017531315.1 Bacillota bacterium | reverse complement strand
TTCCTGGAAGCCAACGGCGTCGATGTCCTTCGCATGGAGGACACGGTGCGCGAGGATGAGGTACTTCTGCTTTCAGATGACGATGAGGCTTCGATCGAGGATGACGCCGATGCGGAAATCGACGTCGAAAAGATCGACCTGCAGCCGGAACAGATCGATGAAATATACGAAAAACTGAGTCGTCTGGGCGTAGAGATCAACGATGACGGTGCTTCCGCACCTGCCGTTGTAGACATTATTGAAGAGCCGGATGATGACGAAGTTGCCAGCGTAGAAGAACCGGTAGATCTCGACCTTTCCGTGCCGGATGGTGTTGCCATCGACGACCCGGTGCGTATGTACCTGAAGGAGATCGGCCGCGTACCGCTGCTTTCTGCCGAAGAGGAAGTGGAACTGGCCCAGCGTATGGAAGAGGGCGATGAAGCCGCCAAACGCAAACTGGCCGAAGCCAACCTGCGCCTCGTAGTCAGCATTGCCAAGCGCTATGTCGGCCGCGGTATGCTGTTCCTCGACCTGATCCAGGAAGGTAACTTAGGCCTGATCAAAGCGGTAGAAAAGTTCGATTACCGCAAGGGCTACAAGTTCAGCACCTATGCCACCTGGTGGATCCGTCAGGCTATCACCCGCGCCATCGCCGATCAGGCCCGTACCATCCGCATCCCCGTGCATATGGTAGAAACCATCAATAAGCTGATCCGCGTACAGCGCCAGCTGATTCAGGAACTGGGCCGCGATCCTTCTGCGGAAGAGATCGCCAAGGAAATGGAGATCCCCGTAGAACGCGCCCGCGAGATCCTCAAAATCTCGCAGGAACCGGTCTCTTTGGAAACGCCGATTGGTGAAGAAGAAGACAGCCACCTTGGCGACTTCATCGAAGACGAAGAAGCGCTTGCCCCGGCAGAGGCCGCTTCCTTCTTCCTGCTGCGCGAACAGCTGGAAGAGGTGCTTTCCACCCTTACCCCGCGTGAAAAGCAGGTGCTGGAAATGCGCTTTGGCCTGACTGATGGCCGCAGCCGCACCTTAGAAGAAGTGGGCATCGAATTTGGCGTCACCCGCGAACGCATCCGCCAGATCGAAGCCAAGGCCCTGCGTAAACTGCGCCATCCCAGCCGCAGCAAAAAGCTCAAAGATTATCTCGACTAAGCCAAAAGACCATCGCTAAGCGATGGTCTTTTTTCTCATGCGTATTTTGTCGCCTGCTTTTTCTTGACCCTGTGGCCGGCTTGTGGTAAAATATGCCATGTCATTTGCTTTCGGGCCCTTAGCTCAGTCGGTAGAGCTCCCGGCTCATAACCGGTTGGTCACTGGTTCGAACCCAGTAGGGCCTACCACAGCACCGCGATTGGAAGCTCGCGGTGCTGTTTTTTTGTTTGACAAGCCGCCGTACCTTTTGTAGTATGGGGGTAGAAAAGCAAGGGGGCTGCCGATGCGCAAAGTACTGGAACAGGTGAATATGCCGCTCGCCGGTGTGGCCTTGGGGGTGGCGGCGCTGGGTAATATCCCCGGGCTGAATCTGCCGCCGCTGCGCCTGCTCTGCGCTGCGATCGCCGCCGCGCTGCTGATGCTGCTGCTGGCCAAGACGCTGCTGCTGCCCCGCGCCATGCGGCAGGCGCTGCAAGACCCCGTAGCCGCCTCCGTTGCGCCCACCGCAGCCATGGCGCTGATGCTGCTGGCTGCCTATATGCAGCCGCTTTCCGCCGTGGCCGCCGTCGGTATGTGGTGGTGCGGCGTGGCTTTGCACCTGGCGCTGATGCTTAACTACACGCAGCTGGTGCTGAAGCAGCGCCGCCCGGAGCTGCTGCATGCCAGCACCTTCGTAGTCTATGTGGGCATCGCCGCCGCTGCCGTCAGTTCCGCCCTTGTCAGCACCGGCCCGCTGAAGGTGGAGCTGCCCGGGCAGATTCTGGCGCTGTGGGGGCTGGTCTGCTTTATCGCCCTGCTGCCGCTGCTTCTCTACCGCTACCTGAAATATCCGGTGCCGCCGCCCGTGCGCCCGCTCTTTTGCATCTTCGCCGCGCCGGCTGCCTTGTGTCTGGTCGCGCTGATCAATGCCGCGCCGGTGCTGTCGCTGTTGCTGCTGCGGCAGCTGTTATGGCTTAGCTGGCTGCTCTATATCCCGGCGCTGGTCAATGCCATCATCTGTCTGCGCGGGCCGTTTTACCCCAGCTTCGCCGCGCTGACCTTCCCCTTCGTCATCAGCGCCACCGCCACCCTGCGGGCGGTATGGATGGCAGGCTTGCCGCTGATATTCTACCGCATCGGCCAGCTGCAGGCGGCCATAGCCGTCGTTCTGGTCACATATGTGCTGCTGCGCTCGCTGTGGGCGCTGAAGCCGCAATAAAAAAGCCCCTCATAAGAGGGGCTTTTGCTGTTATTTGGCCTGTACCACATTGACCGGGCTGCCGGCCAGGAAGGTGCGGACATTTTCGCAGCAGACAGCCAGCAGATTGGCGCGGGCTTCGACGCTGCAGCCGCTGATATGCGGCGTGATGATGCAGTTAGGTGCGCTGAGCAGGGGATTGGTGGCAACGGGCGGCTCTTTGCTCAAGACGTCCACGCCGGCGTAGGCGATTTTGCCGCTCTTCAGGGCATCGGCCACCGCCTGCTCATCCAGCAGCGCACCGCGCGCGGTATTGAGCAGGATTACGCCGTCCTTCATCAGCGCGATGGTCTCGGCATTGATCATCGCCTTGTTGCCCGGTTTCATATTGCAGTGCAGGCTCACCACATCGGCCTGCGGCAGGGCTTCTTCTAAGCTGAGGCTGCCTTCCTGATAAGAATCCACCCAGATGACGCGCATACCAAAGGCCTCTGCCAGACGGGCGGTGGCGCGGCCGATGCGGCCATAGCCCACCACCAGCATCGTTTTGCCGGCCAGCTGATGCAGAGGGGTGAGGAAGTAGCAGAATTCGCTGCTGCGGCACCAGTCGCCCTTGGCTACGGACTCGGCATGCAGCCCCACGCGGTTGTTGATCTCCAGCAGCAGCGCCATGGTGTGCTGCGCTACGGACTGGGTGGCATAGCTGGGCACATTGGATACAACGATGCCGCGCTCGGCAGCGGCGGCAAGGTCGATGTTATCGTAGCCGGTGGCCGTTTCCACGATCAGCTTGAGGCCGGGCGCCTTATCCATCAGCGCGCCGTCCACCTTCACCTTGTTCACCAGCAGGATCTCGGCGTCAACCACGCGCTCCGCCGCTTCTTCCGCGGTGCTGGTGGGGTAGATAGTTACCTCGCCCAGCGCCTGCAGTTCGGCCCAGGAAAGGTCGCCGGGATTCTTGTTCTTGCCATCCAATACGATGATTCTCATGCGCAAAACTCCTTTAGTTTAGTTATACTTTTATTATAGCGGCATACTGCCCAAAGCGCAAGCTTGGCAGCGTGCTCAGATTATGATAGAATAGCCTTATCACTTTTGATTATAGGGAGAGTGCCGATGAGCGAACTTACTGCCAATATCATACTCAGCCCACGCCTGCAGGCGGTGGCGGATCTGGTGCCGCAGGGCGCGGTGCTGGCAGATATCGGCACCGACCACGGCTACCTGCCGGCCTCCTTGCTGCAGCAGGGGCGCATCCCCCGCGCCATCGCCGGCGATTACAACCGCGGCCCCTACCTTTCCGCCTGCCAGCTGGCCGCCGAGCAGGGGCTGGATGAGCGGATGAGCGTGCGCCTGGGCAACGGCCTCGGCGTGCTGCAGCCGGGCGAAGCGGATACGGTCAGCATCTGCGGTATGGGCGGGCAGCTGATGCTGGAGATTCTCGCTGCCGCGCCGGATGTGCTGGCGCAGGTACGGCGGCTGATACTGCAGCCGCAGCGCCACAACGACCGCCTGCGCCTTTGGCTGGCGGAACATGGCTGGTGCATCGTGGAAGAGCGGCTGGTGGAAGATAACGGCCACATCTTCGAGATCATCGCCGCCGAGCGCGGGGAGATGCAGCTGAGCAGAGCCGAGGCGGAATTCGGTCCGCTGCTGCTTGCTGCCAATCCGCCGCTGCTGCACCAGCGCCTGCAGGAAGTGCTGGCGCAGGAAGAGCGCGTCTGCGCCTATCTGGCGCAGCAGGGTGGGGAAGAGGCAGCCCGCCGCCACGCCGAGCTTGCCGAGCGCTGCGACTATCTGCGGCAGCTGGCCGCGCAATTAGCTATGGGAGCGGATATATGCAAAAAGTAACTATCAAAACCGAGCGCCTGCTGCTGCAGCCGCTGACTATGCAGCATTTAAGCGGCGTCATCCGCTACGGTATGGATGAGAGTAATGCACAGATGATGGTCAACCTGCCCTTCCGCAGCAAGGAAGAGGTGGCGATGTACATCGTGGATATAATGCGCGACTGGGACAGCGACACGCCGCATCAGCTGGGCTTTGCGGTGATGCTGGGCGACGAGAATATCGGCATGGTAGATGCCTACTTCGACCAGCCGGACGCGATAGAGCTGGGCTGGATCATCGACAAGCGCTATTGGGGCAACGGCTATGCGGTAGAGGCGGCCAGGGGGCTGATCACTGTCTTCCGCGAGGCGCTGGGCATCCGCCGCTTCTTTGCGCTGTGCGACAGCGAAAACCGCGCTTCGGTACGCGTGATGGAAAAGCTGGGCATGCACGCCGACGGCATCTCCGGCGGCCGCTTCAACCGCCGCAATATCGGCGAGCGCAAAGAGATGCGCTATGTGATCGATTATAACGATTAACGACAATAATTTATCGATAAACGATAAAAACATATTGACAAGCGATAAGATGCGTGCTATGCTGTAGTCATAGAAGTACCATAGCTCAAGGAGGTATGAACATGAATGCAGCAAACAAAGCGGCGATCATCGTCAGCAAGATCATCGAAGTGTTTCATTGGGTAGGGGCGGCGCTGCTGGCTGCGGCTACGGTCTGTGCCAAAGCCGCGCCGGATAAAATCGGCCTGTTCGTCGGCTTCGACGCCAAAGAATGCTGCGGCGCCGAGCTGAATGTCTACGGCTTCGAGGTACAGGCGGCGGTGGTGAACGGCAGCGTGGATATGACGGCCTTCTTCCTCTTCGGCATCGGCGGCACGCTGATCCTGCTGCTGATGGCCATGGTCTTCCGCAATCTGCACCTCATCCTCAAAGCCTCGGCCGCCGGTTCGCCCTTCCGCGCCGATAATATCCGTATGCTGAAAGAGATCGGCATCTTCTCCGTAGCCGTGCCGTTGGTCGGGTTCGTGATGAGCATCGTCATCCGCCTGGTATTGGGGCCGGATGCGGCGGAGATCAGCGTCGATCAGGCCGGCCTGTTCATGGGGCTGATCATCCTCTGCCTCACGCGCTATTTTATGTACGGCGCGCAGCTGGAAGAAGAAGTGGACGGTCTGGTATAAGGGGTGCGTATGGGAAAGATTGTGCTGCATCTGGACCGCATGATGGTGGAACGGAAAATATCGCTGAACGAGCTGGCCGAGCGCGTGGGCATTTCCACCGTCAATATGTCCAAGATCAAGAATAATAAGGTGACCGCGATGCGCTTTTCCACGCTGGCCGCCATCTGCGAAGTGCTGGAATGCGATGTGGGCGATATTTTGGAATATAGCCGCGAAGAATAAGCAAAAGGAGCCCTATGGGTTCCTTTTTTATTGGGAAAAAGCTACATATACTTGCCAAGCAGGGCGGTTTTGATATATAATAACAAAATCGAGTAAGCTGGATGAACGCAGGCGTCAGCCTGAGGAAAGTCCGGGCTCCGCAGGGCAGGGTGCCGGCTAACGGCCGGTGAGGGCGACCTTAAGGATAGTGCCACAGAAATAAACCGCCTGCATCAGCAGGTAAGGATGGAACGGTGCGGTAAGAGCGCACCAGCATTCGGGAGACCGAATGGCTAGGTAAACCCCACTCGGAGCAAGACCAACAGGAAGCATTAGGGGCTGCCCGTCCCGCTTCCGGGATAGGTCGCTAGAGCCTGGCGGCAACGTCAGGACCAGATAGATGTTCATCCACGACAGAACCCGGCTTACAGGCTTGCTCGATAAGTGTAAATTTGCGGCGCTGCCGCTTGCAACAGCATATGATTCAGGAGGAAACACCAATGACCGAAGCTAAAACCGTTACCTTTGAAGGCCTGAAGGAGCAGATGGCCGGCTTTACCAAGATGACCACTCCGCTGCCCTTTGCCGATTTCCAGCAGTACTTCAATGACTGCATGGCTTTCCTGCAGTCCGATTATCAGGATCTTGATACCGATCAGCTGATCACCTTCAAATCCATCTGCGGCATCATGGGCGCCAATGCTCAGCAGCGCAGCTTTGTTAAAGACAACAACCGCAAAAAATTCCAGAAAATGGCCGAAAAGTGCGCCTTCTGGGAAAAGGCCATCTCTCTGCGTCTGCACAAAGACGGCCTGACCGATGACGAAGTAAGCGCCAAAGAAGAAGCTCTTTGGGACTAAGCGGGGGTAGCAGATATGCGACTGCGTAAAGTGCCCGGCAGCCGTGAAAAAGCCGCCGCTTCGCCGCTGGTCTTCGCCGAAGACCGCGCTACCGCCCAGCAGGGCAAATGGGCCGAGCTGTTTGGCCGCACCGCCCCGCTGGTGCTGGAAGTAGGCATGGGCCGCGGCCGCTTTTTGGCAACTGTAGCCGAGGTGCAGCCGGAAAACAACTATCTGGGCCTGGAACTGCGCGAAGAAATGGTGGTAGAGGCGCTGGAAAAGGCAGAACCGCTGAATCTGCCCAATCTGCGCTATCTGTGGCTGAATGCCGAGCTGCTGCCGGAGATTTTTGCCGTAGGCGAAGTGGATCGCATCTATGTCCATTTCCCGGATCCGTGGCCCAAATCCCGCCATGCCAAGCGCCGCCTCACCGCGCCGGCTTTTCTCAAGCGCTACAGCCAGATTTTGAGCGCCAAGGGCGAGCTGATCTTCAAGACCGACGATGAGCCGCTGTTCCGCTATTCGCAGCAGACCTTCCGCGAAGAGGGCTGGCGCGTGCAGGAAGAATACGATGATCTGCCGCTGGAGAAATCCGGCGTCATCACCGAATACGAAGGCCGCTGGCGCCGCCACGGCAAGCCGATCTTTTTCCTGCGTGCTCTGCCGCCGCTGGCTGCCGAGGGCGCAGCGGAAGCCGAAGCAACTGAACAATAACACTTCATGCGGCACTTGTTGCCGCATGATTTGATATAATACGATAATCTGTACGATTTGATAAAGGACGATAATTATGAAATTTTACAGCACCCGTGATAAAAATATCTGCGTATCCGGCGCCGAAGCCATCGCTCTCGGCCTCGCTCCCGGCGGCGGCCTCTTCGTGCCGGAATGCTTCCCCGCCTATGCGCCCGATGCCGCCAAGGATTACCCGCAGCTGGCGCGCGATATTTTCGGCCTCTACTTAGACGAATTTTCTGCCGATGAGATCGCCGAGATCGTCCGCCGCTCCTATCAGGTGGGCAATTTCCCCGCCGACCCGGCCCCGCTGGCCTCTGTTGCCGGTGTGGAAGTGCTGGAGCTGTGGCATGGCCCCACCGCCGCCTTCAAGGATATGGCGCTGCAGGCGCTGCCGCATCTGCTCTCCGCCTCCCGCATCAAGGCCGGCCACGATAAGGATACCGTCATCCTCGTTGCCACCAGCGGCGATACGGGCAAAGCGGCGCTGGCCGGTTTTGCCGGGGTAGAGGGCACGCAGATCATCGTCTTCTATCCTTTGGGCGGCGTCAGCCGTATGCAGGAGCTGCAGATGCTGACCACCGACGCCGACAATGCCTTCGTCGTAGGCGTACACGGCAATTTTGACGATTGCCAGCGCGCGGTCAAGACCATCTTCAACGATGCCGCTTTCCGCACCCGCCTCGCCGATGGCGGCAAAGAGTTCTCTTCTGCCAATTCCATCAACTTCGGCCGCCTGATGCCGCAGATCGTCTACTATTACCACGCCTACAATCAGCTGCTGCGTGCCGGCAAGATCAAGATGGGCGATAAGGTGGACATCGCCGTGCCCAGCGGCAACTTCGGCAATATCCTCGCCGCCTGCTATGCCGGCAAGATGGGTCTGCCGGTGCGCCGCCTTGTCTGCGCTTCCAATGAAAACCGCGTGCTGACCGATGTTATCGCCAGCGGCCGCTATGACCGCCGCCGCGATTTTTTCACTACCGCCAGCCCCTCTATGGATATTCTCGTTTCCAGCAACTTCGAGCGCTATGTCTATCATCTGCTGGATGGCGATACCGCCGCCGTGGCGGAGCTGTACGCCAAGCTGGATGCGGAGGGTGTATTCGAGCTGCCTGCCGCGGCCATCGCTAAGATGAAAGAGCAGCTGTGGGGCGGCTGCGCCCCGTGGGACGAGGTGGCGGAAGCCATCGATTCCGTCTATGCTGCCGAGCATTATGTGATGGACCCGCATACCGCCGTCGGCTATGCCGTCTGCAAGCAGTATCAGGCCACCTTTGGCGCGGATGCCACGCCGCTGATCCTCGCCTCCACCGCCAGCCCCTACAAATTCCCTGCCGCCGTGCTTGGTGCGCTGGGTGAAGATGTGGCGGCCATCGCCGAGCTGGAGCAGGGGAGCGCGCTGGCCGAGCTCACCGCCGGCGAAGTGCATTATGCGCTGCGCGGCCTGGATCAGCTGCCTATCTGCCAGGATCTCACCGCCGATAAGAGCGAGCTGGCGGAAAAAGTTGCCGACATTTTACACGTTTGATTCATATTTCGACAAAAGGAAAAAGCACCCCCAAACGGGGGTGCTTTTGTTTGCGAAAAGCTATAGCCTTTACTTAGCGCTGACGAGCCTGGTAGCAGTCGCGGCAGTAAACGGGACGATCTTCGCTGGGCTTGAAGGGAACCTGAGTTTCACGACCGCATTCGGCGCAGATTACGCTGAACATTTCTCTTTCGGGACGGTCGTTGTTGCGCTGGCGCTTGCGGGCAGCACGGCACTGCGGGCAACGAGCGGGTTCGTTCTGGAAGCCTTTTTCAGCGTAGAATTCCTGTTCGGAAGCAGAGAAAGTGAATTCGGCGCCGCATTCTTTGCAAGTCAGAACCTTGTCTTCAAAAGTCATTTGCTTTTCCTCCTTTTAATATTTCCTAATGTGTTTGCTCATGATGTTTCTTGCCAATCCTTTAGGAAATGCTTAAACCATAGGAGAAAAAACAATAGGCTATTTGCATTATATGCTGGATTTTGTATAAATGCAATATCTTTTTGGCCGTATAGTGGGGAAAAAGAAAAAATTTTTCTGGTTGCACTCATTCGGCAGAAGTGTTATAATACCCCTTGCCATCAATTTTTTAGGAGGTACCCAATGAAAGGCAAAGTTAAATGGTTCAACGCAGAAAAAGGTTTTGGTTTTATTGAACGCGAAGGCGGCGACGATGTATTCGTACATTTCTCTGCTATCCAGGGCGAAGGCTTCAAAACCCTCGATGAAGCTCAGGTAGTAGAATTCGACATCGTTGAAGGTCCCCGTGGCCCGCAGGCTGCCAACGTCGTAAAGTTCTAATCAAACCGTTACGATATATAGCCTCTGTGATTAACCGGTTCCCGCTCTTGCAATAAGGGCGGGAACTTTTTTATCTATTTTATCGTACATTTGTTCGATTGTTGTTGTCTTTATAAAATGGATATGTTACAATATAAGTCTAAGCAAAAGCCGCTATTGCGGCAGGGGAGGATTGCTGATGGACAAGTTCAAACTCCATGCCCCATACCAACCCACCGGCGACCAGCCGCAGGCCATCGCCAAGCTGTGCGACGGCGTACGCCGCGGGCTCAAAGAGCAGGTGCTGTTGGGCGTTACCGGCAGCGGCAAGACCTACACCATGGCCAATATCGTGGCCGAGCTGAACCGCCCCACGCTGGTGCTGGCGCACAATAAGACGCTGGCGGCACAGCTGTGCGGCGAATTCAAAGAATTCTTCCCGGAAAATGCCGTGGAATACTTCGTATCCTACTACGACTACTACCAGCCGGAAGCCTACATCGCTTCCAGCGATACCTATATTGCCAAAGATTCCGCGATCAACGACGAGATCGAAAAGCTGCGCCATGCCGCTACGGCCGCGCTGCTGACCCGCCGCGATGTGCTGATCGTGGCCTCCGTTTCCGCCATCTACGGTCTGGGCGACCCGGCCGATTATCTGGAGCTTTCGCAGCAGGTGCGGGTAGGGGATATCCTCGACCGCGATGCGCTGCTGCGCAGCCTGATCAATATGCAGTATTCGCGCAATGATATGGACTTCCACCGCGGCACCTTCCGCGTGCGCGGCGAAGTGGTGGAAGTTTTCCCCGCCGGCTCTTCCGGCCGCGCCTACCGCATCGAGTTTTTCGGTGACGAGGTGGAGCGCCTGCGCGAGATCGATACCCTCACCGGCGAGATACTCTCGCAGCCGGAGCAGATCACCGTATTCCCCGCCAACCACTATGTCACCGCCGAGCAGAAGATGAAGGCGGCCATCAGCGGCATCCGCGAAGAGCTGGGCGAACGCCTGCCCGAGCTGCGTAATGCCGGTAAGCTGCTGGAAGCGCAGCGCCTGGAACAGCGCACTACCTTCGATCTGGAAATGCTGGAAGAGATCGGCCATTGCAGCGGCATCGAAAACTATTCCCGCTACCTCACCGGCCGCCGCCCCGGCGAAGCGCCCTATACGCTGCTCGATTATTTCCCCGATGACTTCCTGCTGCTGGTGGACGAGTCCCATGTCACCATCCCGCAGGTGCGCGCTATGTATGAAGGCGACCGCTCGCGCAAAACGGCGCTGATCGAGTACGGCTTCCGCCTGCCTTCCGCGCTGGATAACCGCCCGCTGCGCTTCGATGAATTCGTGGCGCGCCTCAATCAGAATATCTACGTCTCCGCCACGCCTGCCGAATACGAGCAGCAGCGCTGCCAGCAGCAGGTAGAGCAGGTGGTGCGCCCCACCGGCCTGCTCGATCCGGAGATCGAAGTGCGCCCGGTAGCGGGGCAGATCGATGACCTGCTGGCGGAGATCCGCCTGCGCAAAGAGAAGAATCAGCGCGTGCTGGTCACCACGCTGACCAAGCGCATGGCCGAAGACCTGACCACCTATTTAGAAAACTGCGGCGTGGCGGTGCGCTATCTCCACTCCGACGTCAAAACGCTGGAGCGCGTGGCCATCCTGCGCGAACTGCGCCTCGGCGTATTCGACGTGCTGGTGGGCATCAACCTGCTGCGCGAGGGCCTCGACCTGCCGGAAGTCAGCCTCGTCGCCATCCTCGATGCGGATAAGGAAGGCTTCCTCCGTTCCGAGCGCTCGCTGATCCAGACCATCGGCCGCGCCGCGCGCAATGCCGACGGCCACGTTATCATGTACGCCGATCATATCACCGACAGCATGCAGGCTGCGATCAGCGAAACGCGCCGCCGCCGTGCGCTGCAGATGGCCTACAATGAAGAGCACGGCATCGTGCCCAAGACCATCATCAAAGAGATCCGCGACGTGCTGGGCACCGTACTGCCGGAAAGCAGCAGCTCTGCCAAGCACGTCGTACCCAAGAGCCGCAAGGAAGCGGAAAAGCTGATCCGCAGCCTGGAAAAGGAAATGAAAGAAGCATCCCGCCGCCTGGAATTCGAGCAGGCTGCGATGCTGCGTGATGCTATTATGGAAATTCGCGCCTCTATGCGCGATTAGCCCTGCCCGAATCAGGAGGAAATATGCAGGATAAAATTATCGTATGCGGCGCCCGCCAGCATAACCTGAAGAATATCGATGTAGAGATTCCGCGCGATCAGCTGGTGGTGGTCACCGGCCTCTCCGGCAGCGGCAAAAGCTCCCTCGCCTTCGATACCATCTTTGCCGAAGGCCAGCGCCGCTATGTGGAGAGCCTCTCTTCTTATGCCCGCCAGTTCCTCGGCCAGATGAGCAAGCCGGATGTGGACCGCATCGAGGGCCTCTCTCCCGCCATCTCCATCGATCAGAAAACGACCAGCCACAATCCCCGTTCCACCGTCGGCACGGTCACGGAGATCCACGATTATCTGCGCCTGCTCTATGCCCGCGCCGGCCGTCCCCATTGCCACAAATGCGGCAAGCCCATCGCCCGCCAGACGCTGGACCAGATGGTGGATGCGGTGCTGGAAAATCCGCTCGGCAGCCGCCTGCATCTGCTGGCGCCGGTGGTGCGCGGACGCAAGGGCGAATACCGCAAGCAGCTGGAAGACTTCGCCAAGCAGGGCTACAACCGCGTGCGTATCGATGGCGAAATGCGCGAGCTGGGCGAAGAGATCAGTCTGAACAAGCAGCAGAAACATACCATCGAGCTGGTGGTAGACCGCCTGGTGCTGCGCGAAGATATCCGCAAGCGCCTCGCCGATTCGCTGGAACTGTGCCTCTCGCTGGCCGGTGATCTGGCGCTGGTGCTGGTGCAGAAGCCGGACGGCGAGCAGAGCGAGCAGCTCTTTTCCGCCAGCTATGCCTGCGTGGATTGCGGCATCAGCGTAGAAGAACTTACCCCGCGTATGTTCTCTTTCAACAATCCCTTTGGCGCCTGTTCCGGCTGCGGCGGTCTCGGCTTTTCCCAGCATATCGAGCCGCAGCTGATGATCAACGACGCCACCCTTTCCATCAATCAGGGCGCGCTGATCCCGGTGGATGCCAAGGCGCGCAATTATTTCTACCGCCATATCGAGCAGGTAGCCAAGCGCTACGGTTTCTCGCTGGATACGCCGTTTGACCAATTGCGTGAAGCCGACCGCCACAAGATCTTTTTCGGCTGCGGCGATGAGAAGTTCGCCGTCAGCTATTTTGACGAAGAGTTTCAGGAACAGCGCAGCTGGATGCATCACTGGGAAGGGCTGGTCAATAACTATGCCCGCCGCTATCAGGAAAGCAAATCCGAACTGATGCGTCAGGAATTCGAGCGCTATATCGCCACCCAGGAATGCCCCGTCTGCCACGGCGCACGCCTCAAGGCCGAGAGCCTGGCGGTAAAAGTGGGCGGCTGCAATATCCACGAGCTGAGCTGCAAAAATATCGCCGAGCTGCTGGCCTTTATGGATACGATGGAGCTGACCGAGCGCGAGCGCATGGTGGCAGAGCGCATCCTGCGCGAGATCCGCAGCCGACTCGAGTTCCTGAACGGCGTGGGCCTCGACTACCTGACGCTGGCCCGCGGCGCCGCCACCCTTTCCGGCGGCGAAGCCCAGCGCATCCGCCTCGCCACCCAGATCGGCTCGCAGCTGATGGGCGTGCTCTACATCCTCGACGAGCCGAGCATCGGCCTGCATCAGCGCGATAATCTGCGCCTCATCGATTCGCTGAAGCACCTGCGCGATTTGGGCAACAGCGTGCTGGTGGTAGAGCATGACGACGAGATCATGCGCGCTGCCGACTACATCATCGATATCGGCCCCGGCGCGGGCTGTGCCGGCGGTCATGTGGTATCCTGCGGCACGCCGGAGCAGGTGATGGCCGACGAGAAATCGCTGACCGGCGCCTTCCTCTCCGGCCGCGAGCGTATCGAAGTGCCGCTGTTCCGCCGCCCCGGCAATGGCAACAAGCTGCAGATCTTGGGTGCTGCGGTCAATAACCTCGATAATGTGGATGTGGATATCCCCCTCGGCTGCTTTGTCTGCGTGACCGGCGTCTCCGGCAGCGGCAAAAGCTCGCTGATCAACGAAGTACTGAGCAAGGCGGCCGCCCGCCGCCTCAACCGCGCGCATGTCATCCCCGGCGCGCATAAAGATATAGTAGGTCTGGAACAGCTGGAAAAGGTCATCGTCATCGATCAGGACCCGATCGGCCGCACCCCGCGTTCCAACCCTGCCACCTATACCGGCCTCTTCGACCTGATCCGCGAGCTCTACGCGCAGGTGCCGGAAGCCCGCGCCCGCGGCTACAAGGCCGGCCGCTTCAGCTTCAATGTGCGCGGCGGCCGCTGCGAGGCCTGCCAGGGCGACGGTATCGTCAAGATCGAGATGCACTTCCTGCCGGATATTTTCGTGCCGTGCGAAGTCTGCCGCGGCGCGCGCTATAACCGCGAAACGCTGGATGTGCTGTATAAGGGCAAGAGCATCGCCGATGTGCTGGCGATGACGGTGGACGAGGCGCTGGTCTTCTTCGCCAATCTGCCCAAATTGCAGCGCAAACTGCAGACCCTTTCCGATGTCGGCCTCGGCTACATCACCCTGGGCCAGAGCGCCACCACCCTTTCCGGCGGCGAAGCGCAGCGCGTCAAGCTGGCCACGGAGCTGGCCCGCCGCAGCAACGGCCGCACGCTCTACATCCTCGATGAACCCACCACCGGCCTGCACAGCGCGGATATCCGCTGCCTGCTGAGCGTGCTGAACCGCCTGGTGGATAACGGCGACAGCGTGGTGGTGATCGAGCACAATCTCGATGTGATCAAGAGCGCCGATTATATCATCGATATGGGCCCGGAAGGCGGTAATCGCGGCGGTCACGTGGTGGCCTGCGGTACGCCGGAAGAAGTGGCAGCAAGCGGCACCTATACCGGCGATTTCCTGCGCCGGGAGCTGGAACGTTTCAAATAATCGCAAACGGAGCGTATGATGAACGATTTACTGCGTGAAAAACTGGAAAAGCTGCCCGACCTGCCCGGCTGCTACCTGATGAAGGATGTATCCGGCAAGGTCATCTATGTGGGCAAAGCCATATCGCTGAAGAATCGCGTGCGCTCCTATTTCCGCACGCCGCTGCCCAATGCCAAAACGGAAGCGCTGGTGGAAAAGATCTATGATTTCGACACGGTGATCGTGGGCAATGAGCGCGAAGCGCTGATTCTGGAAGCCAATCTGATCCGCCGTTACGACCCGCACTATAACATCCTGCTGCGCGATGACAAGCACTACCCGTATCTGCGCCTGACCATGGAAGAGGACTTTCCCCGCCTGATCGTGGCGCGCTATACGGAAGATAACGGCAGCCGCTACTTCGGCCCCTACACCAATGCCGGCAGCATGAGCCGCGTGCTGCAGATCATCCAGCAGCATTTCCCGCTGCGCAGCTGCAGCGGCAAAAGCTGGCATGCCAATCATCGCGCCTGCCTCAACGCCCATATCGGCCGCTGCAAAGCGCCCTGCGTCGGCGCTATCAGCAAAGAGGAGTATGCCAAGATCGTGGAGCAGGTGAAGCTGTTCCTGCAGGGCCGCACCACGGAGCTGATCCGCCACACGGAAGCGGAGATGAAGCTGGCGGCAGAGGACTTACGCTTCGAAGAGGCGGCGCGCCTGCGCGATGTGCTGAAAACGCTGAAGGAGCTGCAGACCAAGCAGGTGCTGGATCAGCGCCTGGCCGGCGACGACTGCGACCTGATCGCGGTGGCGGCCGAGGACGATCTGGCTGTGGTGCAGGTGTTCAATATGCGTAGTGGCGCGGTGGCCGGCCGTGGTCACTACTTCCTGCACAATCACGGCGGGGCAGAGGAGAAGGAGCTGCTGTGCCGCTTCCTGCTCGACCATTACGGCGGCGCCAACCGCATCCCGCCGCGCCTCTACCTGCCGCAGCTGCCGGATGAGGCGGATACCCTCGCCGAGCTGTTCAGCGAGACTGCCGGGCACAAGGTGCAGCTGGTCGTGCCGCAGCGCGGCGATAAGAAGCGCCTGCTGCATCTGGTAGAAGAAAATGCCGCCCGTCATATCGAAAACGAGATGACCTCGAAGCTGCGCCAGCAGAGCCGCAATGCCGCCGGTCTGGAATCGCTGCGTCTGGCGCTCAATCTGCCTAAGACGCCGCGCCGCATCGAATGCTTCGATATCAGCCACATTCAGGGCACGGATATGGTCGGCTCGATGGTGGTCTTCATTGACGGCGCCGCCGCACCGAAGAAGTACCGCCGCTTCAAGATCAAGACTCTCGATGGCAGCAATGACTTTGCCGCACTGCAGGAAGTGCTGCATCGTCGCTGGCAGCGCGGGCTGGACGAAAAAGCGCAGGGCAAAGAACCGCCGGATTTCGCCGATTTCCCCGATCTGCTGGTGATCGACGGCGGCAAAGGCCAGCTCTCTTCCGTCTGCTACGAGCTGAGTAAATTCGATGTAGCGCTGCCGCCTATCATCTCGCTGGCGGAAAAGCAGGAAGAGATCTTCCTGCCCGGCGAGAGCGAGCCGCTGCTGCTGCCCTTCGAAGACCCCGGCCTGCAGCTGTTGCAGCGCCTGCGCGACGAGGCGCACCGCTTCGCTATCACCTTCCACCGCCAGCTGCGCGGCAAGCGTCAGGTCAAGTCGGAGCTGGACCGCATCCCCGGCATCGGGCCCAAGCGCCGTCAGGCCCTGCGCGCCGCCTACAAGTCGCTGGCGGAAATGCGTAAGGCCACACTGGACGAGCTGGAAAGCGTACCGGGCATGACCCGCCCGGCGGCGGAAAATGTCTACCTGTGGCTGCAAAATACGGCAAAAGATGGCGAAAAATAAGTGTAAAGCAGGATTTTGCCGCCTCCGCTGCCAATATTAACAAGTGGAACTGCCGAAAACGGCAGCTAACGCCCATCCGCACCGAAAGAGGTGAATATAATGGACGAAACCAAAGCTATAGAAAACGTAACTGCCGCAGCCGCACCGGAACGGGAGCAGGTGATAGTTATCACCGGCATGAGCGGCGCGGGCAAGACCCGCGTCATCAACACCCTGCAGGATGTGGGCTTTTTCTGCGTGGATAATATGCCCAGCGAGCTGTTTATGCAGTTTCTGGACGGCATGCGCGCCACCCGTGGCCGCCTGCCCAAAACCGCGCTGGTCATCGATGTGCGCGGCGGCCGCGAATTCAGCGGCCTGTTCCGCGGCCTCAAGCGCCTCGCGGCAGAAAACGTGGATTATCGGCTGGTCTTTATGGAAGCATCGGATGCGGTGCTGGTCAGCCGCTATAAAGAAACGCGCCGCCTGCATCCGCTCTCCACGCCCGGCTCGCTGCTTTTGGATAATATCCGCGAAGAGCGCCGCCTGCTGGAAGAGGTGCGCGGTCTGGCCGACAGCGTCATCGATACCTCCGACCTCTCCACCAAGCAGCTGACCCGCCGCATCAGCGAATTTTTCACCGCCGACGGTCAGCCGCGCCTTTCCGTCACCGTCACCTCCTTCGGCTTCAAGTACGGCGTGCCGATCGACGCCGATCTGGTGATGGATGTGCGCTTTTTGCCCAATCCCTATTATGTGGAAGAACTGCGCCATCTGACCGGCCGCGAAGCCGCGGTGCGGGATTATGTGCTGGAAAATGATACTACGCGCGAATTTTTGAAGCTGTATCTGCCGCTGCTCACCTTCAGCCTGCCGCATTATCTGGCAGAAGGGAAGAAGCAGCTGGCCATCGCCATCGGCTGCACCGGCGGTCAGCACCGCTCGGTGGCGCTGGCGGATGTGATAGCGCAAAAGCTGCTGCAGGCCGGCTATGATGTGAAGCTGCAGCACCGTGAACTGGAACGCAACAAGGAGTAAGCCATGTCTTTTTCTGCCCGCGTCAAAGAAGATATGACGCGCATCGAACTGGAAAGGGAATGCTGCAAAAAAGCGGAATTCGCCGCCTTTCTGCGCATGTGCGGTACTATCAATATCGGCTTTGGCCAGCAGGTATCGCTGAATATGAATACGGAAAACTCGCAGGTAGCGCGCCGCTTCTTCACGCTGGCCAAGTCCTTCTTCCCGGAACGCCAGCTGATGGTGCATCGCAAAAACCAGCTGCGGAAGAACCGCGTCTACTCGCTGCTCATCCCGCCGCAGCCCGCGCTGACGGAGCTGCTGGGCGGCGGCGCCGGCCTGCTGTGGCGCGGTGACCCCTTCGCCAATCTGCTGCCGGATATCAGCAACCGCGAATGCTGCCGCCGTGCCTACTTGCGCGGGGCGATGCTGGCCGCCGGCTCTATCTCCGAGCCGGAAAAGGGCTATCATCTGGAGATAGTCTGCAGCAATCGCTATCAGGCCGATACCATCATCGAGCTGATGCACAGCTTCGACCTGCAGGCAAAATGCGTGCGCCGCAAGGAGACGCAGGTGGTCTACCTGAATAATGCCGAGCAGATCAGCAATTTCCTCATCATTGCCGGCTCTCACCGCAGCCTGCTGGAAATGGAAAATACCCGCGTGGAAAAAGAGATCCGCAATAATGTCAACCGCCTGGTCAACTGCGACAAGGCCAATCTGAACAAGACCATCTCTGCCGCGCTGCGCCAGAAGGAGCAGATCGAATATGTGCTGGAACAGATCGGCTTCGAGGTGCTGCCCAAAACTCTGCGCGAAGCCGCCGAGCTGCGCCTCGAATACCCGGAGACCTCGCTTTCCGATCTGGCGGAGATCTCCGGCCTCGGCCGCTCTGCCTTAAATCACCGCCTGCGCCGTCTGGCCGAGATCGCCGATAATATCGAAACCTACGGCAAAGCGGAATGGAACCGTTGACATATGTATATCAAAGCCGCCCCATTTTTTGACAAAAGGGGCGGCTTGCTTTGTTTTTGCGGCATCGTTCGTTAGGTTGTTCGTACATTTAACAGGCTTTATGCTAATTTTTGCAAAAATATGTGGCAGGATTTGTTATCTTGCGGTAGAATAGAAATGTGTGGCAGTATGCATAGCGCAGCCTGCTGCACAAAAACTAATACAGCAATTATCAAGGGGGATCTTCAAATGGTTGTCAAGGTTGGTATTAATGGTTTTGGCCGCATCGGCCGTCTGGCTTTCCGTATTGCCTGGGAAAATCCGGAACTGGAGATCGTGGCTATCAACGGCCGCGCCAATACCCAGACTCTGGCTCATCTGCTCAAGTACGATTCAAACCATGGCCGCTATCAGCGCGAAGTAACTTTTGACGATAACAATATCTACATCGACGGCAAGGCTGTCCGCATTTTCAAGGGTGCTACTCCTGCCGATATTCCGTGGGATGAAGTCGGCGCCGAACTGATCCTGGAATCCACCGGCAAATTCAAGACCGCCGAAGAGATCAGCGGCCACTTTGTCCACGGCGCCAAAAAGGCCCTGCTCTCTGCCCCCGGTAAGGGCGATGATATCCTCACCGTAGTTTACGGCGTCAACCATGACCTCTATGATCCCGAAAAATATAGCGTAGTATCCAATGCTTCCTGCACCACCACCTGCATGGCCCCCGTGCTGAAGATCGTGGACCGTGAATTCGGCATCAACCGCGGCACCATGACCACCGTCCATGCCTACACCAATGACCAGCAGATCCTCGACAAATCCCACAAGGATCTGCGCCGCGCCCGTAATGCTGCTTCTTCCATCATCCCCACCAGCACCGGCGCCGCCAAGGCCGTGGCTCAGGTACTGCCCCAGCTGAAGGGCAAGATCATCGGCTATGCCCTGCGCGTACCCGTTCCCAACGTATCTCTGGTCGACCTGACCCTCGAACTGGCCAAAGATGTCACCGCCGCCGAAGTCAATGCCGCGCTGAAAGCCGCATCCGAAGGCGAACTGAAGGGCGTACTGGCCTATACCGAAGAACCGCTCGTATCCTGCGACTATATGACCACCGAAGCCAGCGGCACCGTAGATGCTCTCTCCACCAGCGTGGTAGGCGGCAATATGGTCAAACTGCTGGCCTGGTATGACAACGAATGGGGTTATAGCTGCCGCATCGTTGATATGCTGCAGTACATGGGGGAAAGAATGTAATGGCACTTTACAAACAGACCATTCGCGATGCCCAGCTCAAGTACAAAAAAGTACTGATGCGCGTCGATTTCAACTGCCCGATCAAAGACGGCGTTGTCAGCGATGACACCCGTATCCGCGCCGCTCTGCCCACCATCGAATACCTGTTGGAGCAGAATGTAGCGCTGATCCTCTGCTCGCATCTTGGCCGTCCCAAGGGCGAAAAGAATCCCAAATACACGCTGGAACCGGTAGCCGCCCGCCTGGCCGAGCTGCTGCCCACCCGCAAAGTCAAATTCGCTGCCGACTGCCTGGGCGAAGAAACTGCCTCTCAGGTAGCAGAGCTGCGCTTTGGCGAAGTGCTGCTGCTGGAAAACGTGCGCTACTATGCCGAAGAAGAAAAGAACGATATGGTCTTTGCTTCCAAGCTGGCCTCTTATGCCGATCTGTATGTCAATGATGCTTTCGGCACTGCCCACCGCGCCCATGCCTCCACCTGCGGCGTCGCCAATCTGCTGCCCGCCTATGCCGGCTTCCTGCTGGAAAAAGAGATCCGCGCGCTGGATAGCGTGCTCTCTTCTCCCGACCATCCCTTCGTTGCCGTAGTCGGCGGCGCCAAGATCTCCGATAAGCTGGCGGTAGTGGAAAACCTGCTGCCGAAGGTCGATGCCCTGCTGATCGGCGGCGGCATGGCCAATACGCTGCTGGCCGCGCAGGGGCACAATATGCAGTCTTCGCTGGTAGAAGAGGGTATGCTGGATTGGTGCAAGCATCTGCTGGCCCTGCCGGATGCCGGTAAGCTGGTGCTGCCGGTAGACGTACGCGCCGCGGCCACCTTTGCCGCCGATGCGGAAAATACCGTGGTCGGCGTGGATGCCATCCCCGAAGGCTGGCAGGCTCTGGATGTCGGCCCGGCAACCTCCGCCCTCTTTGCCGAAAAGATGACGGGCGCCAAGACTGTCTTCTGGAACGGCCCTCTGGGCGTATTTGAATTCCCTGCCTTTGCCGCCGGCACTTTCGCCTGCGCTCAGGCTGTTGCCGACAGCGGCGCTTTCAGCGTCGTCGGCGGCGGCGATTCCGTAGCTGCCATCAATAAATCCGGCCTCGCTTACCGCATCGGTCATATCTCCACCGGCGGCGGCGCCTCGCTGGAATTCCTGGAAGGCAAAACGCTGCCCGGCGTTGCTGCCTTGCTGGATAAATAAGTGTTGCCTTTCGTATAATAGCTATAACTTGCAGGATTTGCCGGGTCTATTCCCGGCAAATCCTTGTGATTTTAGGAGGTTATTTTGCCCATGCGCAAAAAACTCTTTGCCGCCAACTGGAAAATGCACAAAACCGTCAATTCCACCGGCGAATTTGCCGTAGCGCTGCGCCGCCTGACTGCCGATAGCAGCTCGGAGATCGTGGTCTGCCCGCCTGCTATCCTGCTCACTACGGCGGTGAACAGCTTTTCCGGCA
>JAFXLH010000021.1 GCA_017531315.1 Bacillota bacterium | reverse complement strand
TCATTAGAATGCACCTCTTTCGTAGTTGGGTATTGCGTGCCCGGCGGGACGGAGAACCCGTCCCCATATAATTGCCGTAGGCAATTTCGATGTTTCTTTCCTTGCGGCGAAGCCGGTAGATAAGAAAGAAACATCACGGTACTAAGCTATCTGCATATGCTATCCTTACATCCTATGCCGCAGCCCGCGCGCTTGCTAATAGAGCTGCATCAGCTGCGTGCCGGGGTAGTAGTGGGCGAGGATGGCGGTGAAGTGCGCGCCCTCTGCCGCCATGCCGTCCGCTCCGTATTGGCAGAGCCCCACGCCATGCCCGTAGCCGCGGCAGAACAGGCGCAGCTCATCGCCCGCGATCAGCCAGCTGAAGGCCGCCGAGGGCAGCTTCAGCCGCTGCCGCAGCTCTGCGCCGCTATAGCTGCTGCCGCCGATGCTCAGGCTCGCCACCCGCCCGCCGCTGCTTTCCGCCACCAGCTGCATCGTCAGCAGCTCTGACTCGGTGCAGCAGAGCGCGGCGGCGGCCTCGCTGAGCGGCAGTACCTCTGTCTGGCGGTAGCGCGGGGCATGGGCGCACCAGCGGCATTCGGCGGCGATGAGGTAGTCGCGCGTGCCGCCCCACAGCTCCGCCGCCGCCTCGCTGGAGCCGCCGCAGGCCGAGCAGAAGGGCGCTTCGGCGATCGCGCCTGCGTACCACAGCACCAGCCCGCGCGTCTGCGCCACCGCCGCGGCTATCTTGGCATAGCGCGCCTCATACTCCGCGCCCCAGCGCTGCCGCAGTTCCGCCTCGCTAAGGTAGGCCTGGCAATGCGCGCTCTCGATGCAGACATCGGCCTCGGTATGGCGCGGGCGGCCGTAGTCGGCGCTATGCGATAAGAGGTAGCTGCGCGCTGCCACCGCCTGTGCGGAGAGGGCCTCGGCGGAAAAGCTTGCCGGCATCTCCGCCGCTACCACGCCGATGAGGTACTCTTCCGCATCCAGCTCCAGCGTGCCGCTCTCCGTCTGCAGGCGCACCCGCGGCGTGGGCGCTATCTGCAGCGGCGGCAGCCAGTAGGAGGCGGCGGTCGAGGCGGCGGTGGTGGCGGGCGGGGCAGGGGATGCGGTATCAGGCGCGGGCGGAAGCGCGAGGCATGGCAGCAGCAAGGCCAAAATCATTATCGGCAACAGCAACAGGCGGCAGCGCGGCATATCAGATCCTCCCTGGCTCATAAAAATGGTAAAACGGCAGGAAAAGCGGCTCTTCCTGCCGAAATGTCTATGGAAATAGGCGGGGTAGGCATATTTACGCCGCCGCGGAGGTTTTTATGCGTAAACTTATTGTCGAAGGCGGCCGCCCACTTAGCGGTTCCGTTACCATATCCGGCGCGAAAAATGCGGTGCTGCCGCTGATCGCCGCCACTATCCTGGCTGATGGCACCAGCGTCATCCACGATGTGCCGCATCTTTCCGATGTGGGCACGATGAATGAGCTGATGAAGTTCCTCGGCGCGCATTGCAGCTTCGAGGGCAGCAGCCTGCATATCGATACCACCGGCCTGCGCGGGGACAAAGAAGCTCCCGGCGAGCTGGTACGCAAGATGCGCGCCAGCTTTCTGGTGATGGGCCCGCTGCTGGCGCGGCGCGGCTATGTGCGTATGTCGCTGCCCGGCGGCTGTGCCATCGGCGCCCGCCCCATCGACCTGCACCTGAAGGGCTTCGAGGCGATGGGCGCGGAGATCAATATGGGCCGCGGCTATGTGGAAGCAAAAGTGCGCCGCGCCCTGAAGGGCAACCGCATCTACCTCGACTTCCCCTCCGTAGGCGCTACGGAAAACCTGATGATGGCGGCCTCGCTGGCCGAGGGCACTACGCTGATCGGCAATGCGGCGCAGGAGCCGGAGATCATCGACCTGGCGAACCTGCTTTCGGTGATGGGCGCCAGGATCAAGGGCGCGGGTACCAGCATCATCCGCATCGAAGGCGTGAAGCAGCTGAAAGCCGCCCAGCACACCGTCATCCCCGACCGCATCGAAGCGGGCAGCTATATGATCTTTGCCGCGGCGGCCGGCGGTACGGTACGCCTGAACAATGTCATCCCCGAACACATGCAGCCGCTGATCGCCAAACTGCGCGAGGCGGGCGTGAAGGTGGCCTGCGGCGATGACTGCGCCATCGTGGAAAGCGACGGTATGCTGGAGCCGGTAGCGGTGAAGACGCTGCCTTACCCCGGCTTCCCCACCGATATGCAGGCGCAGATGATGGCGCTGCTGACGCGCGCCCGCGGCACCAGCCTGGTCACGGAGACGGTGTTCGAAAACCGCTTCATGCATGCGGAAGAGCTGCGTAAGATGGGCGCGGATATCACGGTAGACGGCCACACCGCCACGGTAAACGGCGTCAGCCGCCTGCACGGCGCTGCCGTATCCGCCACCGACCTGCGCGCCGGCGCCGCGCTGATCACCGCCGCCCTGATGGCCGAAGGCCGCAGCGAGATCGGCGAACTGCAGCATATCGAGCGCGGATACGAGCGCATCGTAGAGAAGCTGCAGGGTATCGGCGCGGATGTTTATATCCACGAAGACTAAGCCGGGTTCGGCCGAATATCCCCTAATGCGGCGTTAGGTCAGTTCTTTATTATTGTCCCTTTTCAAGAAAAGTGTTGCTGAATAAATCTTCGGTAGTTTCGCCAAGCGTTAATGAAAACAGAAAACTATGATAGATTAAACCAAAAAGGCAAATAAAGATTTATACGAGGAGGGCTTAAAATGAAAAAACTGTTAGTGCTGACACTTGCCTTGATTATGTTGATGTCGCTGTTTGGTTGCAGCGGCGAAGATGCTCCACCGCTGGCTGACAATGATTCAAGTGGTCAGCAGGCAGAAAACGGAAGAAGTAAAGCTACGGAATTCACGTTTGAGCTGGCCGCAGAAGAAGAACGTATAGTTGAAAATCTTGTCTTTGATGAGGATGTAACAGTCAGCGGAGATTTTGGAATTATTGTTTTTGAGAACTGCGAATTTAACGGTGATATTATCAGTACCGCAGAACAGTTTACCAGAGTAATTCTTTCTGGGACAACCGTAAACGGTAATTGTGTATTCAAAAACACAATCAAAGAAGCAACAATGGACTATCCGATGCCTAAATTTATCAGTTCTAATACATTGAACATTGTGTGTGAGGACTGCATTGGTGTATGTGTCTTGGATGGCACCGAAGAAAACATTGTATTCAACGGAGAAACATACTCCATAGCCGACGTGGAATTCTTTTACGATGCCAATACAAATGAACTTGTTCCTTATGAAGGACAGGAGGCATCTGCACTCTTTGTTGGTCAATGGTGGGAAAATGGAGAAAAGGTCTTGCAACTGTTTTGTGAATAATCAGGAAGTAGTATAGTTGCAATTGTATAGACATTTTATAAAATTGTGGTTTTCAAATTCCAATTTGTAAATCTCTTATAATGGATTCTGGTTGAAAAGGGCGGAGTCCGTTTTCTGTCATTTCGACGAAGAGTGGATGGATTTATCCCTGTAGCAACAAATATCTTAAATGGGAGTTTTAAAACAGAGGAGGCCGCGCCATGAAGGAACAGGAGCGCGAAGTACAGTATCACATCGCTTGTGCCTCAGGGGATGTGGGGGGCTACTGCATTCTGCCCGGGGATCCGGGTCGGTGCAAAGCCATCGCGCAATATTTTGACAATCCGGTGCATGTACAGACCAACCGGGAGTATGAGACCTGGACC
>JAFXLH010000154.1 GCA_017531315.1 Bacillota bacterium | reverse complement strand
TCGAACAGATAAAGGGCGCACTTCTATACACCCTCTTCGGTGTAGTGCGTATTGGGCGCTGCCGCATGATTACGAAAAAAGCGTCCCTATGAACTTTTCATAGGGACGCTTAACTGTTTTACGGACACCCGCCAAATGGCGGGGCTTTAGCGTAGAGTCTATTACATCATGGGCATATTGCCGGCAGAAGCACTCTGAATGGTCTGTTCGGTCTTGGGGTTTTCAGCAACCAGAGTTTCGGTAGTCAGGATCATGGCAGCTACGGAAGCGGCATGCTGCAGAGCAGAACGGGTGACCTTGGCCGGATCGACGATGCCGGATTCGATCATGTTTTCATAGGTCTCGGTAGCGGCGTTGAAGCCGATGCCCTTTTCCTGAGCCTTAACGCGTTCTACTACTACGGCGCCTTCCAGACCGGCGTTGCGGGCGATCTGCTTCAGCGGAGCTTCCAGAGCCATACGGACGATGCGGATACCGGTCATCACGTCGCCTTCAGCCTGCAGGGCTTCCACGGCGGGGATGCATTCGATGAGGGCGAGACCGCCGCCGGAGACGATGCCTTCTTCAACCGCAGCGCGGGTGGCAGAGAGGGCGTCTTCGATGCGCAGTTTCTTTTCCTTCAGTTCGGTTTCGGTAGCGGCACCAACTTTGATGACGCCTACGCCGCCGGAAAGCTTGGCGATGCGTTCCTGCAGCTTTTCGCGGTCGAAGTCGGAGTGGCTGTTTTCGTATTCATTACGCAGCTGCTGTACGCGATCTTCGATATCTTCGCTGCAGCCGTCGCCGTCAACGATGGTGGTGGTGTCTTTGGTGATCTTGATCTGACGGGCGCCGCCCAGCATATCAACGGTAGCGGTTTCCAGGCGCAGGCCCAGGTCTTCGCTGATAACGGTGGCATTGGTCAGAACAGCCAGGTCCTGCAGCATGGCTTTGCGGCGATCGCCGAAGCCCGGAGCGCGGACGGCTACGCAGTTGATAACACCGCGCAGTTTGTTGAGAATCAGGGTGGCCTGAGCTTCGCCTTCGATATCTTCGGCGATGATCAGTACGGGACGGCCGCTCTGGATGACCTTTTCCAGTACGGGCATCAGTTCGGCAAAGGCGGAGATCTTCTTATCGGTGATGAGGACGTAGGGACGGTCGAGCAGAGCTTCCATCTTGTCGGAGTCGGTGATCATGTAGGGGGAGATATAGCCGCGGTCGAACTGCATACCTTCTACTACTTCCAGAGTAGTTTCGAAGCCCTGGCTTTCTTCGATGGTGATAACGCCATCTTTGCCCACGGTTTCCATAGCGCTGGAGATCAGTTCGCCAACAGCGGCGTCGTTAGCGGAAACGGAAGCTACCTGAGCGATTTCCTTTTTGCTTTCGACATTCTGGGCGTTCTTCTTCAGTTCGGCAACGGCAGCGGCGGTGGCCATTTCGATACCCTTGCGCAGAACCATCGGGTTAGCGCCGGCGGTAACGTTCTTCATACCTTCGCCGATCATTACCTGAGCCAGCAGGGTGGCGGTGGTGGTGCCGTCGCCGGCCATATCATTGGTCTTGGTGGCTACTTCGCGCACGAGGGTAGCGCCCATGTTTTCCAGCGGATCTTCCAGGTCGATTTCGCGGGCGATGGTAACGCCGTCATTGGTGATCAGCGGCATGCCGTACTTTCTTTCCAGTACAACGTTGCGGCCTTTGGGGCCAAGGGTGACTTTTACGGCATCGGCCAGAGCGTTGACGCCGCGTTCCAGAGCCTGACGGGCTTCCAGATCAAATACGATCATTTTAGACATATAGAATAAGCCTCCTTAAATAGCAATTATTCTTCGATAATGGCAACGATATCGCGTTCGCTGCTGAGGATGACCACGGTTTCGCCATGGCGCTTGATCTCAGCACCGGCATACTTGGAGATGATGACGCGGTCGCCTACTTTTACTTCCATAGCGGCGCGGGTGCCGTTTTCCAGCATACGGCCGGGGCCGCAGGCGATGATAGTGCCTTCCTGCGGTTTTTCTTTAGCGGTATCGGGCAGGATCAGGCCGCTGGCGGTCTTTTCTTCAGCTTCTACCAGTTTAACGATAACTCTTTCGCCCAAGGGTTTCAAATCCATGTGTATAGCCTCCTTAAATATATATGAGATTATTAATAGCTGTTCAAGGTTTAGCACTCTCGAGCGTGGAGTGCTAAAGCGTACAGTCATAATAATAAGCAAAGTACCCCCAGCAAGCAATAGCCGATATTTGCCAAAAATGCCATATTTTCTTAGATTTGCTGGATTTTACCGCCGCAAGCTCCCGTTTTCTCCGTTTTTCATCTGCGGTGTACCGGAATAGTTCCACGCCGCCGCTGCTGCTATAAAAATACGCTTATAGCAAGGTCAAAATTTCCGTAGTTGCGTTAATTTACATCATATGATATGATTGACTCAAGTTAAGCGCCTAACCCCAATACCCAAGATTATACGCGAAAGGAAGTAATTATATGAGTATTTTTGAAGCCCTGATGCTGGTCTGCTTCGGCCTTTCCTGGCCCACCTCTATCGCCAAATCCCTGAAATCCCGCACTGCCAAGGGCAAAAGCGTTACCTTCCTCTACTTCCTGGAGCTGGGCTACATCTTCGGCATGATCAACAAAGTGCTGAACGGCTTCAACTTCGTCTTCTGGCTCTATCTGCTCAACTTCGCCATGATCCTCATCGACATCGCCCTCTACTACAGAAACCGCCGCCTCGACGCCGCTGCCGATGCAGCCGCCGCTCAGGCTTAACGCGATATCCTCCCTACATCACCATTGCCGGTTGCGCACCGTAAGCGCAGCCTGCCGGCTCTAATTAGGCTACGTTACAACTGGCAGAAAGCCGCCCGCGCGCAGGGCGGCTTTTTTATGTGCCTTGTCTGACTTTTGCTGACTTTTATGTGAACATCCTTGACATTCCCTGACTTTAGTCTATAATAGTCAGTGTAAGTCAAAGTCAAACTACATCAGAAAATCTTATCCGAAGCAAGGAGAACAAGATGAGCGTACTTGCCGATCAGATCGAATATTATATCAAGATGCTGCTGGATGAGCAGGAAAACGGCGTGCTGGAAGTGCGCCGCGCCGATTTGGCACAGCAATTCCTCTGCGTGCCCAGCCAGATCAACTATGTGCTGGAGACCCGCTTTTCCCGCAAGAGCGGCTACGTGGTAGAAAGCAGACGCGGCGGCGGCGGCTTTGTCCGCATCACCCGCCTATCGCTCGCCGGCGAAGACCGCCTGGCCCAGCTGCTGCACGATGAGAGCGACCGCAGCATGAGCCAGCACAGCGCCGTGGCCCTGCTGCAGCGCCTGGTGCAGGAAGATCTGCTCAGCGAGCGCGAAGGCCGGCTGATCGCCGCGATGCTGGGCGAGCCGCTGCAGCGCAGCGCCGACGAGCTGAAGCTGCGCGCGCTGATGCTGGATAAGCTGCTGCTCAGCCTGATGCAGGAAGACAAATAGCTTATCAGATATCCACTAAGACCCGGGGCATAGTAAATCTTCTTTTGCCCACACTATATACGAAAAAAAGAGAGGTGTTTAAGATGCTGTGTGAAATTTGCCAGGTAAACGAAG
>JAFXLH010000153.1 GCA_017531315.1 Bacillota bacterium | reverse complement strand
TCATGACGAAGGTGGTTATCAGCAGCAGCGCCATCAGCGCCCACAGGCCATAGTTGAACAGTTTCACCGGCAGCTCCATGGCGGTGCGGATGACCATCGCCACCACGCAGGCAAAGATCAGCGTAGCCTGCAGGTTGATCAGCAGCAGGCTGGTGCGGGTAGCGCGGTAGAGACGCGGCGCATTCTCCGCGGTGATCTCCACCGGCATATTGAAGGCCTTGGGGAAGAAGCTGCTGATAGCGATCAGCGCATAGCAGAATACCGCCAGCGCCGGAATAAACAACACCGTATGGCGTGCGCCCCAGCTATCGGCCTCGCCGTTCATACCAAAGTGCAGCGGCACATATTCCGGCAGCTGACCATAGCTCACCGCCGTATAGACGATAATGCCCACGGTCACCGCAAAGGCCAGCAGATGCAGCAGAATATCTACAGCAGAGAGCGACAGTTCCGGCAGCTCGCCTTCTTTGGCGCGGTGGCTGCCGCCAAAATTTACTCCAAATCTCATAAGCTACCTCAAAGAATCAGCAATCGGGCAGGGTGAGGATGAGCGGCGGTTCGCCATCGCGCACCATCACGCTGTGTTCGTACTGTACCACCTGAGAGCGGTTGGGGGTCTTGAGCGTCCAGCCGTCGGCCTCTTCTTCTACATAGTCGTCGCCCAGAGAGAGGAAGGGTTCGATGGCGATACACATGCCGTGCTGCAGCATACGGCGGTCCAGCTTTTCGTAGTAGTTATAGACGGCTTCCGGCTTATCGTGCAGGGTGTAGCCGACGCCGTGGCCGCAGAGGTTTTCGACGATCTTGTAGCCGTGGCGGCGGGCCACCTTCTGCGCGGCGAGGCCGATGCCGTTCATCGGCTTACCGGCTACGGCGGCATTGAGCGCCGCTTCCAGCGCTTCCTTGCCGGCATCCATCAGCTTGCGGTTAACAACTTTCACCGGCGGAACGGCAAAAGTGGCAGAAGTATCGCCGACGAAGCCGTCTTTTACGGCGGAGATATCGATATTGACCAGGTCGCCGGCCTTGATGACGCGGTCGCCGGGGATGCCGTGGGCCACTTCATCATTAACGCTGATGCAGCACTGGCCGGGGAATTTGTAGAAGTGGATGGGCGCGGAAACTGCGCCGTATTCGACAAACAGCTGGCCGCAGATATCGTCCAGTTCCTTGGTGGTCATGCCGGGTTTCACGGCTTCGCCCATACGCTTCAGCACATTGCCGCAGATGCGGCCGATGGCCAGTATGCCGTCCAGTTCAGCTTGAGTTTTGATGATCATAATTGCCTCCTGATGCACAAGTCACAAATATAAAGGCAGCTACAGCAGATGCTGCCAAAAGCTGCCTTATATTTTAACATATTTTGCCGCGCATTACCACTCTTTAGGGGCAAATTTCTCCGGCTTTTTCACCCGCATGCGGATGATCAGGCCGCAATCACTGCATACATCGGCAATAATGGCAGACGAGGCAAACATTTTTTCTTTGGCAGTCATAGCGGCATAGCCGCTCAGTTCGCCCACGCCGATGCGGCGGCTGCCGCATTCCGGGCACTTATCTACGTATTCCATAGGCTCAGCGCTTGAAGCGGATGGCGGTGCCATAGCAGAGCATTTCTGCCGCACCCTGCATCACCGCAGAGGTGGAGATGCGTACACCAACGATGGCATCGGCGCCCATCGCGGCGGCCTGCGCTACCATGCGCTGCATGGCAGTATCGCGCGCTTTATCCAGCATTTCGCTGTAGCTTTTCAGTTCGCCGCCCACCAGGCTTTTGAAGCTCTGGCCGATATCGGCGCCCAGATGCTTGGTCTGGATGCAGGAGCCCTGTACCAGGCCCAGCGGCAGGTATTCGGCACCGGGAAGTACATCAACAGTATAAATATTCATAGTCAGTCCTCCGTATTTTTAGTCTTTTTTGCTTTATCTTTAAGCTTCTGCCCCGGCAGGCGGCCGGCGCGGCGCAACGCATCGCGCAGCAGAAACTCTATTTGCCCATTGACGCTTCGCAGCTCATCAGACGCCATCTCTTCGATCACCGCATACAGCTCCCCGTCTATACGCAGGGGGAAGTTTTTGCGAGTCATGGTATCAGTACATGCTGCCTACATTGATCACCGGCTGCGAGGAGCGGTCGGTAATAATGGAGACCATCAGATTATTGATCATATTGAGCTTGCGTTCTTCGTCGATATCCAGCTGCGCTTCTTCTTCCAGCTTGTTGATGGCCATCTGCGCCATGCCTACCGCACCGTCGACGATGATCTGGCGGGCAGAGAGGATAGCGGCGGCCTGCTGGCGCTGCAGCATCGCAGAAGCGATCTCCGTGGCATAGGCCAGGTGGGTAAGGCGGGCTTCGATGACTTCCACGCCGGCAACAGCGAGGCGGGCCTGCAGCTCTTCTTTCAGCTGGCGGGAGACCTCTTCGCCATTGCTGCGCAGGGAGAAGACGTTTTCATCGAAGCTGTCGTAGGGGTACTGGGCGGCCACGTGGCGCAGCGAGGTTTCGCTCTGGATCTCGACAAACTCTTCGTAATTATTGACGTCAAAGATGGCTTTGGCGGAATCTACTACCTGAAATACGACAACGGCGGCAATCTCGATGGGGTTGCCGTTATCATCGTTGACCTTCAGCTTTTCCGTATTGAAGTTGCGTACGCGCAAGGACACTTTTTTGCTGTTGGAGAAAGGCACGATCAGCCAAAGGCCGCTTTCGCGGATCACGCCGCTGTATTTGCCGAAGAAGGTGATGACGCGGGAAACATTGGGCGGCACAACCACCAGACCGCACAGCAGCACGAAGGCCAGCAGGCTGAGCAGGATGAGGCCGGTCAGCTTCAGCCACAGCAGGCGCGGGCCCATGACCATAGCCCAGATGAGGAAGCCGATGCCGGTAAGGGACATCAGCACCAGCAGCAGCGCGAAAAAGCCGTTCACTTTCCACGCCTTCTTTTCTTTGATACCACCGGCAGCAGCAGCGTAGTTTTCTTTCATAATAAGCACCTCCGTAGATGTTTTTCTTGATAGCAAAATGATATCACTTTTATATCAAGCTTGTCAAGTAGGGTGCAGCTAAAACGCAAAAAATAAGTTTGTTTTCACAATTAAAAATCCCCTGCTGCCGGAAGAGGGTTCTGCAGTCGCCTTTACTGCTTCCCCTCTCCCCTGCAACAGGGGTCGAGATGCGTTTTTGCCTTCAAGCCTCACTCGGCGGTCAACAAGTTTACCTGAATGGGCATGCAGCGCAATACAGCGTGAATGTCCTTCAGATAGTGCTCGGAGACCCACAAAGCGATCTTACCGATCTGAGCGTCCACGGTCGTGACCAGCGCCAGATTATCATAGCCTTCAATAAGCTTATTGAAGAAATCGATATCCCGCGGCGATACTTCCAAAAGAAGCATACGTCCCGGATCACCAACATGAAACTTGGGCATAGCCACTCCCCCTTTCACTCAAAGTAAGGAACAACCCCACTCGGCGAGCAGCTGCCGCAGATGCGGCTCCGAGTTGTTCCCGTAAGGCAAAACAATGATACCGGAGCTGCCCGCGGCGTTATTGTCCAGGTAACGCCGCTTTATCCGAATGCCGACAACAGCGAGGAATTTCCTCCTAGCGCCTATGCCGCTCGGGTACCAGCTACTAAAATTCGCCCTATAACGGCAAATCCCTGCCGAAAAGAAGAAAAATCTTTCGGCAGGGAGCTTGGTACATTTTTGCAGCTATTCGCCTTCCGGCAGCGGCTTTTTGAAATGGCACATCTTATCCTTGCAATTGCCACAGCGCAGAGCAGCATTGCTGCCATAATAAAAGCGCTCCGGATGCTTGGCATAATTCAGTTCCCAGCGCAGCATGATCAGCAGCGCCATGAAGAAGAGGCTCCAGGAAAAGAAGCTCTTGATGAACATCATCGGCGTGTACATCATCACATGACCCCAGTCATAGATGCGGCAATTGGTACAACAGCGATTCTTCATCATAAACGTCTGGAAGGGACACCAGAAGAGCTGGCAGATAAAATCGGAAAGGAAGTAGAAGCAGGAAAGCAGCAGCAATTCCGCTTCGCCGATAATATCCCAAGAATAGAGCATGGCGAACACGCTGTTGCCCAGCACCCAGATGATGGCGATGCGCCAGGCGGCCAGATTTTGCTTCTGCGTATATTCGAACAGCTTCAGCTTATCGACCGGCTGTATCGGCTCTAAGTATTCCACCGCGCGCTGCTTGCGCCCGCCTAAGGGGATGGCGCTCTTGGGCAGCAGGTGGTAGATCATATCGCCCATCAGGATAGCCCACAGCAGATGCATGGGGGTAAGCGGGCCGAACAGGTGGAAGTTGACGAAATTATCGAGGAAGGGACGGCGCACGATATAGATGCCCAGCACGCTTAAAAATACCGCCAGGCGAATAAAGAAGCGGGCAAACGCCTTGCGAAAGATACTCGTCAACTCTCTCACCTCCCCTGCTCTTATCTACAGCTAAACTATTTTTTGATCAGCAGCTTGGCGGCGCGGCGCTCGGCGGCTTCGATCACATGACGCACCAGCACGGAGCAGGTAACGGTACCTACGCCGCCCGGTACGGGAGATACGGCATGCACCACCTGAGAGGCGGCATCAAAGTCCACATCGCCCACCAGCTGGCCGTCTTCGCCCACATTGATGCCCACATCCAGCACGGTGTGGCGCGGGATCATGTAGCGCATACCCACCATTTTGGCACGGCCGGCGGCGCTGATCACGATATCGGCATTGCGGCAGATGGCGGCGGTATCCGGCGTCTTGGAGTGGCAGACCATCACCGTGGCGTCGCGGGCCATCAGCAGCATCGCCAGAGGCTTGCCGACCACCAGACTACGGCCGATCACCACCACGCGCTTGCCGGCGCAGGGGATCTGATAATGGTCGAGCATCTCGATGCAGGCCTGCGCCGTGCAGGGGGCGAAGCCGCCGCCCGTGCCGGCATAGAGCGCAGACATGGCAGCGGGAGTGATGCCGTCCACGTCTTTTTCCAGCGGCAGGATGGCGCAGACTTTGGCATCATCAATATGCTTGGGCAGCGGGCGGAAGATCAGGCAGCCGTGGATGCTGCGGTCGCGGGCGATGCGGCGCAGCTTGGAGAGAAACTCCACTTCCGGCACATCGGCGGGGAAAATATACTGCTTCACCGCTACCCCGGCATTGGCGCAGCGCTTTAAGGCGCTGCGTTCGTAGGCCAGGTCATCTTCGCGCTCACCGACGCGGATGATAGCCAGCGTAGGCGTCAGCCCCATATGCTGCAGGGCTTCGGCACGCTGACGGTTTTCTTCATTGAGTTTCGCCGCTACATCGGCACCTTTCAAGATCTGGCTGGTCATCAGCTATCCTCCACTATTATCAGCCTTTAAGCCGCGTCGCCACATCCGCATATACGGCAGCGGTTTGCGGCAGGGCTTTGGCCAGGGTTTGTTCGGTAAGCGTATTCAGCTTCTCGATGCGGGCACTATCCTGCATCAGCCGCGTGTTCACATACACATTGAGGGCGGCGCTGCGCAGGGCCGCTTCTACCATAGCAGCCGCCACGCCAACATCGGAAAGCAGCAGCTTGCTGCCCTTCTGCGCGGCTTCTTCCAGCAGCGGCACCAGCTCGGCTGCGGTGGTGACCATCTGCAGCGGCACCAGGGCTGCCTGGAAGAGCAGGCGCTCCAGCTCGGCCTGCTTATGCGCCTGCTGCTCCGGAGTATCCTTGGGCAGGGCATAGGCGGCGGAAAGCGGCTCGAAAACCTCCGCATCCAGCTGCACCAGATTCTGCAGCGAGGCGCGCAGCTCCTCGGCCTTGGCCTCGATGCGCTGAATATCCTCTTCATAGCAGGCATATTTCGGCTTGCCGGAAGTGAGATTGCAGACCATTTGCAGCAGCGCGGCGCCCATCGCACCGGCTATGGCAGCGGCACCGCCGCCACCGGGAACAGGCGCTTTGGATGCCAGCTGATCGAGAAAATCCTGACAGGTATTTTGCAGCATAGCAGCTCCTTAAAGTATGACGTAATTTTTGATCAGAAGAGGCCCATGACTTTGCCGGTTTCGGTATCGATGTCGACGCGGCGGTAAGCCGGGTCGCTGGCGGTACCGGGCATCAGGGTGATATCACCGGCGCAGGGGCAGATGAAGCGGGCGCCACCGTAGATCAGCAGGTCGCGGATCGGCAGTCTCCAGCCCTTCGGTACACCCTTCAGGGAC
>JAFXLH010000020.1 GCA_017531315.1 Bacillota bacterium | reverse complement strand
TAGTTATTGCCCAAATAAAGCAAATTAAAGAGATACTCTTGTTGTTATCCCTAGAGAATGTTGATACCAATACCCTAGATGTCGTAGATACAATCATAGCATTTGATCATTTTGAGGAGTGGGATGAGTTTTATAAAACATATCCCATGCTTGTAGACTTTCTTGAATCGATAATATACAATTTGGAACAAGCCGTATACGCTGCAATTTATTCCAAATCCGTTGGCGAAGTGTATTTTGAATTTGCATACGAAGATGCATTGGAGGCAATTGATTACTACAATTCTAGAAATGGCAAAGGTATAGCAGAGTGTGCATCTTTTTTTAGTCACTTATCAAAATATATTTACAGCGCCCAAAACAGTTCAAATTATGATGATACAGCGTTTGATACTGCTATGGATATACATGAAAAAATAGTAAACGAATATACCACCGTATTAGAAGAATTTGATGCATTTTATCAATCATTGCCTCAAACAATTTACTAAAGAAAAGACCATTCTTATGAATGGTCTTTTCTTTTCCCCTACTCCCCTGCCGCCAGTTCGGCGCGTAGGGTGGCGAGGGCGCGCTTTTCCAGGCGGGATACCTGCGCCTGACTTACGCTGAGCTCCGCCGCCACCTCGGCCTGAGTGCGCTCTTCGAGATAGCGGCGGCGCAGCAGATAGGCTTGGCGCGGCGGCAGCTTCGCCAGCAGCTCTTCCACCAGCAGCCGCTCCACCAGCGCCTCTCCCTCATCCGCCGCGGCCAGCGTATCCTGCAGGCTGGGCGCATCATCCGCCACCGCCGCCTGCAGCGAGGCCACCGGCTGCACAGCGCTGATCGCCGCCACCACCTGCTCCTCGCTCAAATCCAGATGCGCCGCCACCGCCTTTAGCGTCGGTTCTGCGCCATCACGCCGCGCCAGCTCCGCCTGTGCCTGCCGCACCAGCACCGCCCGCTCTTTCAGCCCGCGGCTGACCGAGATCGGCTCATCATCGCGGATATAGCGGCGCATCTCACCCAATATCAGCGGCACAGCATAGGTGGAAAAGCAGACCTCGTAGGCAAGGTCGAACCTGTCCACCGCCTTGATCAGCCCGATCGCGCCCACCTGCAGCAGATCCTCCGCATCCGCGCTGTGGAAGCGCGCCGCCATCGCCCGCACCAGCGGCAGATTCGCCTGCACCAGCAGTTCCCGCGCCGCCGCATCACCGGCCTGAGCCTGCGCTATCAGCTGGCGCAGCCGCTCTTCCGGCAGGCGCTTGGCCTCGCCGCCGCTCATTCGGCGAAATGCTTGGCCAGCCGCACAGTGGTGCCCTGCTGCGACGCGGACATCACCTGCACATCATCCATAAAGCCGGTCATAAAGGCAAAGCCCAGCCCCAGATGCTCCTCTTCCGTGCTGTAGCTGGGCGACATTGCCAGCTCGATATCGCGGATGCCCACGCCCTCGTCGCGCACGCTCACCAGCAGCAGCCGGCCGTCCAGCTCGGCGCTCACCTGTACCTGCCGCGCCGCATCGCCGCCGTAGCCGTGGATGATGGCGTTCGATACCGCCTCCGATACCGCCACCTTTACCTCCTCCAGCTCGGCCAGCGTGGGGTCGGCGGCCGCCGCCAGCGCCGCCACCAGCAGCCGCGCCAAAGCCACGTTTTCGGCCCGCGCGGCGAAGGTCAGCTCGATATGATTATGTAGCTCCTGCCCGCTCATCGTCTCACCTCCCTGCTGCTGCGCGGCGGGTCGATGATCATCACCCGGTGCAGGCCGCCCGCCACCAGCAGCCGATACACCGCCTCATTGGCGCCGGTGATGGCCACCTGCCCGCCTAAGGCCGCCAGCTGCCGATGCCGCCCCAGTATCACGCCGAGGCCGCTGCTGTCGATGAAGCTCAAGCCGCTCACATCGATGAGCAGGCGGCGCAGCTGCGTTTGCTGCAGCGCTATCATCACCTCGCGGCGGAAGCCGTCTGCCGCCGCCATATCCAGCTCGCCCACGCAGCGCACATACACCCAGTCTTTGTTGCCATAGCTTTTGATGCCGATAGTTGTTTGCATCTTCTCTCTTCTCCTTATTCGCCTTTGCTTAAAATTTCGCTTTAGTCGCATTTGCTCCCTGCCGTGAAATTTGGCATAAAAGACCAGATAAACACGCATTTACTCGGCAAATACTGCCTGCCGTTTAAGCATTTACCTATCATAATCGCCGCCGCTTTTGCCGATGCTAAATAAGCCGCACGGTCAGCGGCAAAATTGCAAAACGAGGTGATGCCAATTGCGCGAAAGAGAAATATGTAGCGGCGGCAGCGCCGCCAAGAGGGAGGGTATTCAACACACTAAAAACTTTACGCACACAGTTTTAACCATTTGCTGCACTTTTATACTGCTTTTGAGCGGGGCGACGCTGATTTTTTACGATTATTTGCGTCTGCCCGGCTTCAGCAGCGCCGCTGCGCTGGAATTACCGCAGGGGCACAGCGCCGCGCTGGTCAGCAGCCGCCGCAGCGAGCAGATAGCCGCGGTGAGCGGCGGCAGCAGCTACAAGCTGCAGCTATCCGCCGGATTTCTGCCGCTGAAGCAGGTCACCGTCACGGATAGCGAGCCCACCTATGCCGCGCTGGGCGGGCAGGCCATCGGCATCCTCTTGAGCAGCGGCGGCGCCACGGTGGTGGGCTATGCCGCCATCGGCACGGAGGCGGGCGAGAGCCTCTTCCCGGCGCGGGAGGCGGGCATACAGGTGGGCGACTTCATCACCGCGATAAACGGCGCGCCCATCCACAGCAATACCGAGCTGGCCGCAGCGGTAGAAGCGGCGGGCAGCAGCGGCAAGCCCTGCCTGGTGGAATATCGGCGCGGCAATACCGAGCTGGCGGTGCAGATAGAGCCGCTCTTTTGCGCCGAGAGCGACAGCTGGCGCATCGGCCTCTATGTGCGCGATAATACCGCCGGCATCGGCACCATGACCTTCTGCGAGACGGATGGGCTCAACTACGGCGCGCTGGGACACGAGGTGAGCGAGCTGAACCGCAGCGATACGGAAGACAGCGGCTGCATCGTCCGCGCCGCCATCCGCGGGCTGAAGAGCGGCGCCAAGGGCGCGCCGGGCGAGAAGCTGGGCAGCTTCGTCGGCACGGAGGCGCTGGGCGATATCCGCAAGAACACCCGCTACGGCATTTACGGCCGGCTGGATGAGGCGGCCTTCGGCAGCTATTTTGACACCGTGCTGCCGCTGGCCGAGGCGGCGGAGGTGCAGACCGGCCCGGCTACCATTTACACGGTACTGGAGGATGAGCAGGTGGAAGAATTCGATATCCGCATCGTCAAGCTGATGGAAGGCTATCGCCTTTCCGGCAAGGGCATGATCGTGGAAGTGACCGATCCGGAGCTGCTGGCGGCGACCGGCGGCATCATCCAGGGCATGAGCGGCAGCCCCATCGTGCAGAACGGCAAAATAGTCGGCGCAGTCACCCATGTATTCATCAACGACCCCACGCGGGGATATGGCATCTTCGCCGAATGGATGCTGGATACGGCGCTGGAAGAGTAAAAGCGCCGAGTATTTTGAAAATACCCGGTGGCTACGGCAAGCGCCGAACGGATGCTGGATATGGCGCTGGAAGAGTAAAGTTGCTATCACCGAATGTGGCGGCGCGGCGCAGACCGCAACTACGCAAAAAGGGGCTTATGCCCCTTACATATACGCCGGGCCTTTATCGGCTAAAATCCACAACTTTTCCACAGGGTTTTCCACAAGACGCCAGCCAATGCCGCAACTATTCGACATATTACGACATTTTACGACAGATTGCGTCAATTATTGTCGAAACAAAAAGGCCCTCTAACTGGGAAAATATAGCAGGATTCGCAGCAGGAAAAGAGAATTTTATTTTTGTCAGAAGGCCTCGCGAGCATACGACAAATACAAACTATCGGCGGTACACCGCCTCAGAATTGTTGGAATAAGGTGGGATACACATGGATTCGAAGATAAAACTACTGCTGGTCGATGATGACCATAACTTTCTCTCCGCATTGGAAGAATATCTGGCGGCCTACGACCGTTATCACATCTGCGCCACGGCCATGAACGGTCGGGAAGCGCTGGAAAAGATCAGCGAGCATCAGCCGGATGTGGTGGTGCTGGATATGGTGATGCCGCATCTGGACGGCATCGGCGTGCTGGAAGAGCTGGCGCTGAACATGCCGGCCAAAATGCCGCAGGTGATAATGATGACCGGCTTCGGTCAGGCCGCGCTCACCAAGCGCGCCATGTCGATGGGCGCCGCCTATTACATCATGAAGCCCTTCGACCTCGATGTGCTGGAAAAGCGCATCCGTCAGATGCACGAGCTCAACCTGCCGGAAGATGCACGCCCCGGCAAAAGCTCCAATCTGGAGCTGGAGGTAACACGCGTTATCCACCAGATGGGCGTACCGGCACATGTAAAGGGCTACCAGTATCTGCGCGATGCTATTTTGTTCGTCACTGCAGAAGTGAATCTGATGGGCGCCGTCACCAAAGAGCTGTACCCGATGATAGCCGCCAAGTATCACACTACGCCTTCCCGCGTCGAGCGTGCCATTCGCCATGCCATCGAGCTGGCCTGGGACAGAGGCAATGTAGACCTGATGAACAAATACTTCGGCTACACCATCAATATCGAGCGCGGCAAGCCCACCAATTCCGAGTTTATCGCCATGGTGGCAGATAAAATGCGTATGGGTGAAAAGATAAGCTGAAAAATTTTCTTAATTTTACGCAAATTTATTCATCTCGTTAAAGGAATACACATATTTATGCAGAATTAACAGGGAACGATTTTTCGTTCCCTGTTTTTGTACCCGTTTAAGGAGGGCAATTTATGGCAAAGCTTTTTTATCACGGCCACGGCAGCCTGCGGCTTCGCAGCGATGACGGCTTCGTCATCTACCTCGATCCGTTTCTCGGCAGCGGCTACGACCTGCCGGCAGACCTGATTTTGGTCACGCATCAGCACAATGACCACAAGCAGGTAGACCGCCCGGCCAAAAAGCCGGATTGCCGCATCATCTACAATACCGAGATGATGTGCGACAAAGTGGGTAAAACCGTCAGCATCGGCGGCATCACGGTAGAAGCCGTGCCCGCCTACAATGACCACCACCCGGTCAGCGATAATTGCTGCGGCTATATCATCGGCATCGACGGGCTGAAGCTCTACTTCGCCGGCGATACGTCCACCACGGCAGAGATGCCGGCCCTTGCCGCCCGCGAGCTCGACTATTGCTTCCTGCCCACCGACGGCTACTACAATATGGGCCCCGTGGAAGCGGGCGAATGTGCTAAGCTGATCGGCGCGCGACACAGCGTGCCCATCCACAGCGTACCGATGCACGGCCTGCCGGAAGACTTCATGGCGGTGGCCTACTCGGTAGAAGCCTTCAATGCCTTCACCGGCCCGAACAAGCTGCAGCTGACGCCCGGAACGGAGATAGAGCTGTAAACAGGGGGAAATCTTTTAATTCATATGGAGGTAAGTTTTATGTTCACCAACGAGTATCTGACCAAGGTCTACACCAAACTGGAAAAGCAGTATCCCTTTGAACCGGAATTTCTGCAGGCGGTAAAAGAAGTTTTCACCAGCATCGAGCCCGCCATCGAAAAGCATCCGGAATACGTAAAGCATAATATCATCGAACGCATCGTCGAGCCGGAACGCGTCATCCAGTTCCGCATCAGCTGGATGGATGATAACGGCAATGTGCAGGTAAACCGCGGCTGGCGCATCCAGTCCAATTCCGCCATCGGCCCCTACAAGGGCGGCCTGCGCCTGCATCCTTCGGTCAACCAGTCTATTTTGAAGTTCCTCGCCTTTGAGCAGATCTTCAAAAACTCCCTGACCGGCCTGCCGATGGGCGGCGGCAAGGGCGGCTCCGACTTCGACCCCAAGGGCAAATCCGATGCCGAAGTAATGCGCTTCTGCCAGTCCTTCATGACCGAGCTGTTCCGCCACATCGGCCCGGAAACCGACGTACCGGCCGGCGATATCGGCGTTGGTGCGCGTGAAGTGGGCTACCTCTTCGGCCAGTACAAGCGTCTGGCCAACGAATTCACCGGCGTACTCACCGGCAAAGCCATCTGCTCCGGCGGCTCCCTCGTACGCAAGCAGGCCACCGGCTACGGCCTGCTCTACTTCATGGATGCCTACCTCAAAGATAACGGCATGAGCTTCGACGGCGCCAAGGTCGTCATCTCCGGCAGCGGCAATGTCGCCATCTATGCCGCCGAAAAGGCCATGGAACTGGGCGCTACCGTCATCGCCATGAGCGACTCCAACGGCTATGTCCACGATCCGGCCGGCATCCAGCTCGATGTGATCAAGCAGCTGAAAGAAGTGGAACGCAAGCGCATCAGCGAATATGTGAAGGCCGTTCCCACCGCCACCTATACGGAAGGCTGCAAGAATATCTGGACCGTACCCTGCGATGTAGCTCTCCCCTGCGCCACTCAGAACGAGATCGATCTCGCCAGCGCCGAGATCCTGGTCAAGAACGGCTGCAAGGCGGTAGGCGAAGGCGCCAATATGCCCTCCACCATCGAAGCCTGCAAATGCTTCCAGGATAACGGCGTGCTGTTTGGCCCGGCCAAGGCTGCCAATGCCGGCGGCGTAGCCTGCTCCGGTCTGGAAATGACCCAGAACCACCAGAATATGGCCTGGAGCGCCAAGCAGGTAGACGAGACCCTGCACGGCATCATGAACGATATCTACAAGAAGTGCGTAGATGCCGCCGAAACCTACGGCAAACCCGGCGACATGATCCTCGGCGCCAATATCGCCGGCTTCATCAAGGTTGCCGATGCCATGGTCTGGCAGGGCGTTTCCTACTAATCCCGATCTTGCCACATATTTTCAGGGTGCTGCATATGCAGCACCCTTTTCTTTTTGCCGCATCACAGCCGCACCGTTTTGACGGCGCAACAATAAAAATACCCTCCCGGTAACTGCCGGGAGGGTAATATTTGCTTATCCGGATGCTCAAAGCAATGCGGCAAAAAAATCTACCGCTTTGCTTATTTCATCTGCGGTGGGGTGATTTTTATTCATTCCGCCAATCATTTTCCACGGACCATAGGTATTATAACCCCTGCATCCGTATTCGCCCAGGATAAGGGCGCCCCTTTTAGCTGCGGCCGACCTCATATCTGCGGTAAAGCGGTCGCTCAGCTTTGCACTGGTATACAAAAAGAATACCCGCTTGCCTTCGGGGAGATTGCCTTCCAAAAACTGCTCCACAGAAGCATAGAATCTGCCAAAGTCAATTCCCGAGGCAAAACCAATCAGATCATATGCCGATAAATCGGCCTGCCGGCAGCTTACCGCGTCAATTGTTTCTATGTCATATTTGTCCGCGATCGCTTCTACCAGTTTTTTGGTATTGCCATGATGCGTGGATGCGTAAATGATAACAGCCCTGCTCATAGATATCCTCCTTGTGAAGTTGCTCAGGCAGAGCATATCACAAAGGAGCACCGATTACTTCCAGATTTCTGCTATTGCAGCTTGATAAAGATCAGATCGCGAGTGATGCTGCTGGCCGGCAGGCCAAATACACGGCGGTTCACATCGGCAAAATGGGCGCTGCTGGAAAACCCTGCCGCCAATGCAGCCTCGGTAATGCTTTTGCCCCGAAGCACCAACGTATAAACACACATGATGCGCTGATAAATCAGGTACGCAGCAAAAGTCATACCCACCCGTTCTCTGAACAAATGAGAAAAGTGGCTGGGGGACAAATGCACCGCATCCGCCACCTCTTTACGCGATAGCTGCTCCCCTGCCCCGGAACGGATATAGTTCATCGCAGCTTTGATTCTTTCATCCTGCACGGCGGGAATCGCCGCTGCAAAACCAAGCTGCAACAAAACAAACCTTTCAAAGCGGTAATACTCCGCCGCGCTGAACTGCTGCTCCATAGCGGCATATGCAGCTGCGATGTTCCGGCAGCACTCCTTGGCAATACAGCTGATGCCTTGAATCTGCCTTGCGACATCGGTGGTGCAGTCGAAAAGAAATACCAGCGCTGGTTTTCCGTCGGTATCGACCAGATGCGCTGTCCCGGACGGTATCAGCGCCCCATGACATTGATACTCTGCCCCGTCCGCAGTAAGGCGCATTTCGCCGTCCAAAGGTATGATAATATGCGCCGCCATGTGGCTGT
>JAFXLH010000152.1 GCA_017531315.1 Bacillota bacterium | reverse complement strand
TGAAGCCTGCCTGTGGCAGGATAAGTCAGAAATCGCGGAACTAACGGAACTGCTTTTGCCGGAACCGAAAGCAGCAGGCAGACCTGCCCGTGGTGTATCCGGCGGTCTGCCTGTTTTTTTATGTGTGGAGCATCTACTGCTATGGATAAGAAGAACAAACAGCTGCATAATGGCGTTACCGCGCTCTTCTACCGTCACCCGGTGGTGGCGGCGGCTTACTATGCCCTGCTGCTGATGCTGCTGTTACTGCAGCTGCGCCCTGCTGTGGCGGTGGCGGCAGTGGCGGCGCTCTTCGTGGGCGCGGCGCAGCGGCAGGGGGCGCGGGCAGCGCTGCGTGGCTGGTGTGGCTATCTGCCGCTGCTTGGCTTCATCGTCGCTTTGCAGGTGCTGACCGTGCATCGCGGGCTTACCGTGCTGCTCTACCTGCCCTGGGGGCCGCCGCTCACTGCGGAGTCGCTGCGCTTTGGCCTGCTCACGGCGCTGCTTTTCCTCTGCCTGCTGCAGCTCTTTGCCGCGGCGCAGGCCGATCTTGCCGCCGGGCGGGCGCAGGTGCTGCTGCCGGCCTCGCTGCCGACCACGATCGCCTACGGCTCGCAGGTGATGCGGCAGGTGGGGCGGCTGCGGGCGGATTGGCAGGGCATCGTGCAGGCGCAGCGCTCGCTGGATGCCGACTTCCTGCGCGGCTCGCTGAAAAAGCGGGTGCGGGATGCCGCAGCGGCGCTCTCGGCGCTCTTCGATCTGGCGATGACCGGCGGTATGGATGCGGCAGATCTGCTGGCCGCGCGCGGCTATGGCTTAAGCCCGCGCAGCAGCTACCGGCCTTTTGTCTGGCGGCGGCGGGATAAGTGGCTGCTCGCCTTTTTGGTATTTGGTGCGGCGGCTTTGCTGCTGCTGCTGGTACAGGCGGGCGGCTGGCAGCCCTATGCGGTGAACCAGCCTGCCGATATCCGGGATGCGGCGGCCTTTGCGCTCTTGTGGGCGCTGCTCTTCATCCCGCTGCTGGGGGGTGAGGCGCATGAGTAACTACGAATTTGCGGATTTCAGCTTCAGCTACGGCGGCGCGGATGTGCCGGCATTACGCAATATCGATCTTACGGATGCGGGCGGGGTGACGCTGCTGGTGGGCGGCAATGGCAGCGGCAAGACCACGCTGCTGCGTCAGCTGCTGCCGTCGCTGCGCCCGCATGGGCGGCGTAGCGGCTCGCTGCGCCTGCTGGAGGGTGCGCCGGATGCGCGGCAGGCGGCTGCGGGCATCGGCTACGTGGGGCAGGACCCCGCCGCGCAGCTGCTGACCGACCGCGTATGGCGCGAGCTGGCGCTCACCGCGGAAAACCTCGGCTGGCCGCAGGCGGAGATAGCCGCGGCGATAGCGGAAACGGCGGCGCTGCTGGGCATCGGCGGCTGGCTGGAGCGGGAAACGGCGGCGCTCTCGGCCGGGGAACGGCAGCTGGTGGCGGTGGCGGCGGCGCTGGTCACGCGCCCGCGCCTGCTGCTGCTGGACGAGCCCTGCGCCCACTTAGATGCGCCAGCCCGCACGCGGCTGCTCATGGCGCTGCGGCAGGTAGTGGCGGCGCGGCAGCTCTCGGTAGTGGTGGCGGAGCAGGACTTCGCCCCGTGGCTCATGGTAGCCGACCGCGTCTGCTATCTCCATGGCGGCGCGCTGCAATTTTGCCTGCCGCCCGTGGAGGCGGCAGAGCGGCTGAAGAGCACGCCGCTGCGGCAGGCCTTGCCGCTGGCGATGCGGGCCGATAGAGATAAGATCGCGGCCTTTGTGCCGCATCGACCGCAGGTGGTGGCGGGCGAGAGTCTGCTCATCGCCGAGGGGCTGGGCTATAGCTACGGCGAAACTACGCTGTTTGAAAATATCGATATCACCCTGCAAAAGGGCAGCATCAGCGTGCTGCTGGGGGCAAACGGCAGCGGCAAGACCACGCTGCTGGAGCTGCTGCAGGGCGTGCGCGAGCGCCAATCCGGGCAGGTGAGCGGGCAGGCGGCGCTGCTGCCTTCGCGCCCGCAGTATCTGCTGCTGGGCGAGAGCGTGGGGCAGGCGCTGTGCCGCCACGCGGATGAGGCGGCGGCGCGGCAGGCGCTGCGGCGGGTGCAGGCAGAAGAGCTGTGGCATCGGCACCCGGCCGACCTTTCCGGCGGGCAGAAGCAGCGGGCGGCGCTGGCTCTGCTGCTGCTGATGCGGCCCGATGTGCTGCTGCTGGATGAGCCGGAAGCCGGGCTGGATGCGGCGGCGCGGCTGCGTTTAGCTGCACTTCTGCGCGATCTGCGCGGCGAAGGGCTGGCGCTGCTGATGGTAACGCACGATGCCGAGCTGGCGGCGGCGGTGGCAGACCGCGCGCTGCTGCTGGCAGACGGGCGCATCGCCGCCGACCTGCCCTACGCGCAGTTTGTGGCGCAATATGCGGAGTGGCAGCCGCAGGCGTGGCGGCTCTGCCCCGGCTGCCTGCATGCGGAGGAGCTGCTGGATGAGCAGGATGTGGCGGATGCGGCAGAGGAGCTGCCCGTAGCTGCGGCAGCTGCCGCGCCCGTTGCGGTGCAGGATGCGCCAAAGGCAGGCTTGGGCCGTCTGGAGGCGCTGCTGTGGCTGCTGCTGCCGCTGACGGCGGGCTTAGGCTGGGCGCACTTAGGGGCGCGGCGCAGCTTCGTGCTGAGCCTGCTGCTGCTGGTAGAAGCAGCGCTGCCGCTGCTGCTGCGCTTCGAGCGCAAGGGGTATGCGCCGCGGCGGCTGGCTTTTCTGGCGGGCTTTTGCGCCTTTGCGGTGGTGGGGCGACTGGCTTTCTTCATGCTGCCGCAGGTGAAGCCGCTGCTGGCGCTGGTCTGCTTAGGCGCGCTGTTCCTCGGTGCGGAGAGCGGCCTGTGGCTGGGGGCGACGGCGATGTTCCTCTCCAACTTCTTCTTCACGCACGGGCCGTGGACGCCGTGGCAAATGCTGGCCGCGGGCGCTTCCGCCGCCGTATTCGGCCTGCTCGGGCGGCACTTGGGGCGGCGGGGACAGGCGGTACTTTCCGGGGCGCTGGCGCTGCTGGTGTACGGGCCTATCGCCAATCTCGGCTCGCTGCTCATCTACCACCCCACCCCCACGCTGCCGCTCTACGCCGCAGTGATGCTGGCCGGATTGCCCTTCGATATCACCCATGCCGTAGTCACCGCCGGGTTTATGTATATCCTCTCGCCGGTGATTGGCCGCAGGGTGAAGTGGCTGCGGGATAGGTACGGCATCTAAGAAACGTCCGCGACAAAGAGCCGTTTTGTAGCTATCACTGATACAGGCGGCGGGAGACTAGCCTCCGTCCTACGAAAAAAAGACCCTCCGTATGGAGGGTCTTTGCTTTTTATCAGCTATCAGCAGAAACCGCGGCCGCAGCAGCAGCAGTTGCAGAGGGCGTTCAGGATCAGCATATCGATGCACCAGTTGCCGGTGCAGAGGTTTACCGTGTGGTAGGTGGTCTGGCGCTGGGTGTAGGCGTGGCCGCGACCGTTCAGCTGCTGCACCAGATGATGATACTGGAAATTATCCGGCTCCATATGGGCGGCCTTTTCCGCGTGCTCCTTGGCCTTGATATTGTTGCCCATGCCCTGATGCGCCAGCGCCGAGAGGTAATACCAGAAGGCGTCCTTCGGCCCGGTGTAGGAATCGAGCACATTGCGCGCTTCGGCGAAGCGGCGGGCATTGATGTAGTTGATGGCCGCCTGGATCTCGATCGGATGCTCCGGCTGGCTCTGCTGCTGGCCATATCCGCCAAAGGCGCCGCCGAAGGGATCGAAGCCGCCGAAGGGATTGCCGTAGGTCTGGCCGCCGTAGCCGCCATAGCCCTGCTGACCATAGCCTTGTCCGTAACCGGGCTGGCTGCCGCGCTCACGCTGATCCATGATGGTATTGTAAGCATTCTGGATATCCTTGAACTTGCGTTCGATCTCGGCGATATTTTCCGCGCCGATATTCATATCCGGGTGATACTTCTTGGCCAGCTGTTTATAGGCTTTTTTTACTTCTTCATCAGAGGCGGAGGGGTCAACGCCCAGCACCTTGTACGGATCCATGCTTTTCCTGTTCCTTTCGTTCTGCGGCAGTCAGCCTGTCGTAGTGCAGCCAGATGCCGGAATAGAGAATGTGGCGCAGTATTTCTGCATGCTCCACGATGGGCAGCCGCTCGAAGCAGGCGGCGGCTTCTGCCAGGGTGGAGGTGAGCAGATCGGCGCGGAAGGCGGCGTAGTCTTCCCGGCTTTGGTAGGCGATAAGCGGGTTGAAGCTGCCTTTCTTCTTGTCTTTGTCGAGGTCTTCGGCGGCGTCCATCAGGTAGATGAATTTGCCGAGGAAGAAGCCGAAGCGGCGCAAGGTGGCGCTCCAGGCATCCTCTGTGGGGACGAACAGCTCCGCAAGCGCCGTGCCGGTGATGCCGGCGAGATAATCGAGGTCGCTCTCGCCGCGTGCCTCGGCTTCTGCCAGGTCGCGGATATAGGCGGCGGTGGCGGCGCATTGGCGCGGGTACTGCGCCTCAAGCTGCGGCAGATGCGGCTTCAGCTGCCGTGCCAGCAGCTGCTTGGCCGGGTTTTTGTCGTCCTGCCAGTCGTCGCAGGCCTTGTAGTAGCCCAGCAGCACCGTCATATCGGCGGCATAATCGCAAAAGGGGCTGCGCAGCTGGGTCTGCTTGGTGAAGGGGTGGGTGAGACAGCGGCGCTGCTCGGCGTGGCTGGGCTGCTCATCGTAGAGCGCAAGCAGCAGCAGCGCGAGGAAGGCGAGGTCGTAATTGAGGATGATGCGGCCCTTCAGCCCATAGCGCAGCTGCAGGCTGCGGCAGACGCCGCAATAGACGCTGCGGTAGAAGGCGGCGTCGGTGGCCTCCAGCTCCTTGTGATTGGCGGCTACATAGCCAAACATCAGCTCTTGGCCTCGAAGCGGTGGTCGCATTTGGTGCAGCGGATCATGATCTTGCCCTTGCCCTTGGGCACGCGCAGATGAGCGCCGCATTTGGGGCAGCTGAAGTAGCGGTGGGTCTTTCTATCCTGCCACTTCTGCTTGCGGAAGGAGAAAAAGCCGGTGAATTTGCTGCGGTATTTCCAAAAGAGCATATTTTCCGCGCGGCGCTTGTAGATGTTCTTGGAAAGCACGCGGAACCAGATGTAAATGATCAGCGCCCAGCTGAGGATGCGGAAGATGCGCCAGCGCAAAAAGAGGTTGGCAAACAACATCACCGCGGTGACGGCAAGCAGAAAGTTGTTCAGGCTATCCGTACCGTAGCGGCCGATCATCATTCTTTGAATCCATTGTTTCATGTGATATAGTCAATCCTTTGGCCGAATTTGGCAAAAATTGGCCGCAAAAAGAGCAGCCTCTTGCATTATAGACGTGCCAAAGCACCCCTGTCAATGCAGTTTAGCAGGGTTTCAGCAATTATTCAGAATTTGTTCACATTTGTTCAGAGTGCGCTTGGCTCACATCACGAAGTCGTCATCACCGCGCCAGACCCAGTATTCTTTTTCGTCGGTGACGCAGTTGACGGCGCAGCCAAGATCGCAGATCTTGAACATGGCGCAGTTCTGGCAGGAGCGGATCAGCGCCAGCTCGTCGATGGCCTGATCGCGCTTGAGGCGCACTTTTACCAGTTCGGCCTTCAGATCGCGTATCTCTTCCTGCAGTTTTTCGATAGTAGCTTGTTCGGTCATGGCGGCAGCTCCTTTTCTATTGAGTGCGGCGGCGGGATGCGGCAAAATTTTTGCTTGACTTCCGTCGCATTTTGCGTAATAATATGTTGCGTTAAGCATATGGCGCGTTGGAGAAGCGGCTTAACTCATCAGCCTCTCACGCTGACATTCATGGGTTCGAATCCCATACGCGTCACCAGAACCGCTGCGGTACACACCGCGGCGGTTTTTATTTTGTCGTAGTAGAGTAGGGATGCGGTATCTACCCCTCCGTCAGCCTGCGGCTGCCACCTCCCCTTTCAAGGGGAGGCAAGAGGGGGGTGTCACTCCTTATTATATATACAAAATGCCTGCTTAGTCAAT
>JAFXLH010000151.1 GCA_017531315.1 Bacillota bacterium | reverse complement strand
TCCGGCGTAGTGCCCTTCCACCTGTGGGTACCGGATGCCTACCAGAGCGCTCCCGCTGCCGTATCGGTACTGCTGGGCGGCATCGTCACCAAGGCTGCCGGCGTCTATGCCATGGGCCGCGTGATGCGCGATATCCTGCCGGTAGTAAGCGAGCTGCAGCTGCCGCTGCTGGTGCTGGGTGTGGTCTCCATCCTCGTCGGCGCCATCGCCGCCGTAACGCAGCAGGACTTCAAACGCGTGCTGGCCTATTCCAGTATCAGCCAGATTGGCTACATCATGCTGGGTATCAGCTGCGGTTCTGCCATCGGTTATGTCGGCGCTATTCTCCACTTCTTCAATCATGCCGTGTTCAAGAGCACGCTGTTCGTCAATGCTGCCGCGCTGGAAATGCAGGTAGGCACTACGGATATGGATAAGCTGGGCGGCCTGCAGAAGCAGATGCCCGTCACCGGCATTTCTTCCGTACTGGCCTTCCTTTCCACCGCCGGTATCCCGCCGCTTTCCGGCTTCTGGAGCAAGCTGCTGATTATCATGGCCGCCTGGCTGGCCGGTCAGCAGATCGTTGCCGGCATCGCTCTCTTCGCCGGCATCTTCACCGCCGCTTACTTCCTGCGCCTGCAGAAAAAGGTCTTCTTCGGCGAAGTGCCGGAGCAGCTGCAGCAGGTGGAAGAAGCCGGCCGTTCCGTTGTTTGCGTCTCCGTGCTGCTTTCCGCCATCACGGTTGGCCTTGGTGTAGCTTTCCCCTGGCTGCTGCTCTATCTGCAGGGCCTGGGCGTGCTGTAAGGAGGTGCAGATATGTTCGAAATGATCGAAATGGTCGAAATGGGCATCTTTTGTGCCAGCGTGGCTTTAGCCGTGGTATTGCTGATCGCGGCTCTGATGCAGCGCCGCCTGATGCGTGCCGCCATCGCTCTGGCCGCCGCTTCCGTAATGCTTTCGCTGGTGATGTACCAGCTGGAAATGTTCTGGGCCGCCGTATTCGAGCTTTCCGTCTGCGCGGGCCTCATCACCGTAGTACTTATCTCTGCCTCCAGCCTCACTTCCCGCGAAGAGCAGGATGCGGCTGCGGCAGAGCCTTCCACCATGGGACTGGTGCCGCTGGTAGCCGTGGGCATGGGCGCCCTGGCTGCCGCCGCCGTCGTCGTGGCCGGTGTGCTGCCGGAAGCCGGTTCGCTGGCGGTAGGCGGTGCATCGCAGTCCTTCCGCGATACGCTGTGGCTGTTCCGTCAGGCCGATATCCTGGGCCAGCTGATCGCCGTATTGGCCGGTGCATTTGCAGTAGTAATTCTGTTTAAGGAGGGAGATAAACAGTGAACATGACTTTCGATCCGATGTCCTTAGCACTGTTTGCCGGTTTCTTGGCGGTACTTTCCGCTGCCATTTTCTCCCTGCTTAAAGTGCGCAATATGCTGGGTATGCTCATCGCTACCGAAGTTATGACCAAAGGCGTCACGCTGCTGCTCCTCTGCGCCGGTTATATCAATGGCAGCATCGAGCTGACTCAGACCTTTATCGTTACCATTATCGTTATCGAAGCGGTGGTGGCCGTAGTGGCCGTGGGCCTTGCCGTAAGCGTATACCGCAATACCGGCAGCCTCGATATCCGCAATCTGAATAAACTGAACGGTTAAGGAGGGGAGAGAATGGATACTATTATCAATGTCGTAACTTCCGTCCCGGTACTGTTTATCATCTTTTTCCTGCTGGCATATCTGTTCATCGCTTTTATGGGCAATTATGCCGCAGTGGGCGCAGAAAGTGAGCGCAAGGTAGAAGCCTATGCCAGCGGTCAGCGCAATGCCCGTCATCGCGCCGCGCCGGATTACAGCACTTTCTTCCCCTTTGCCATGTTCTTTACGCTGATGCACGTGCTGACGCTGGTGGTCACCACCGCGCCCAGCTCTGCCTTGGCTTTGCCGCTGTTGTACATTTGCGTCGGCCTGCTGGCGCTGCTGATCATTTTCCGGAGGTGAGCGCATGGGTAGAGGTTTGATCAGAAGAGCGATCGACTGGGGCACCCGTAAGTCTCCGTGGATCATTCATTTTAATGCCGGTTCCTGCAACGGCTGCGATATTGAAGTAGTCGATGCGCTGACTCCGCGCTACGATCTGGAACGCTTCGGTATGCTGCAGCAGGGCACCCCGCGCCATGCCGATGTGCTGGTCTGCACCGGCGCCGTCACCCTGCAGACGCGTGACCGCCTGATCCAGATCTACGAGCAGATGCCGGAACCGCGCTTCGTGGTAGCGGTAGGCACCTGCGCCTGCAGCGGCGGTATTTTCGACGGCTGCTACGGCGTGGTCGGCGGCATCGATGCCGTCATCCCGGTCAGCGCTTATGTGCCCGGTTGCGCCGCCCGTCCGGAAGCGATCATCGACGGCGTGGTAAAACTGCTCACCGCGCTGAAAAAACAGCAAAAAGAAGGCCCGATCGTGGTGAAAGCGGAAGGCGATGAGATCGTCAAAGCGGAAACCCTTTCCGGCGAAGTTGTATACGAAAAAGATAAAGAGGAGGTGAGCCAATGACGGAAAACAAGATCGATATGGCCGCTATGGTCGTTGACGATCCGGTTGTCGAAGAGGTAAAAGTGGATATCAGCCGCGAAGAGACTATCGTAGCCCGCGTTACGGAGCGCTTCCCCTATCTGCTGGGCACTCTCACCATCCAGCGCCCCGGCCGCATCATCAGCAATCCGCTGCAGCGCGAGCACTTCGAAGAAGTATTGGCTTACCTGATCTCCGAGCAGAGCTTCTACACCTTCCATCTGGTCATCGGTGTGGATGACGGCGACGACCTCGGCTTTATCTACGCCATCTCCAATCAGGACAAGATCGTCTTCCTGCTCAAAGAGCGCGCCCCCAAGGCCGACCCGCGCATCCGCTCCCTGTGCGATATTTTCCCCAATGCGCTGTGGCATGAGCGCGAGCTGGTAGACCTGTTCGGCGCTGTGCTGGAAGGCCTGCCGCCCGGGCCCACCTACCCGCTGCCGGACAACTGGCCGGCCGGCAATTACCCGATGCGCAAAGAGTGGAACCCCGCCTACTTTGACAACAAGACCATGACCTACAATCCGCCCGCGCCGAAGAATACCGAAGGAGGTGCTGAATAATGGCAGAAAAAATCACTATCCCGATTGGCCCACAGCACCCCTCGCTGAAAGAACCTGCCTGCTTTACCATCACTATGGAAGGCGAAAAGGTCGTCAACGCGGTAGTCGGCCTCGGCTATAACCATCGCGGCCTGGAAAAAGCCTGCGAATCCCGCACCTATATCCAGGACCTCTACATCATCGAACGCGTCTGCGGCATCTGCTCCCATGCCCACAGCACCGCCTTCTGCCAGTCGCTGGAATACTTGGCCGGCGTAGAGATCCCGCAGCGTGCCGCCTTCATCCGCACCCTCGTGGCGGAACTGGAACGCCTGCACAGCCACCTGCTATGGCTGGGCGTGGGCGCGCATGAGATCGGCTTTGATACGCTGTTCATGTACACCTGGCGCGACCGTGAAAAGGTGCTGGATCTGCTGGCTACCTTATGCGGCAACCGCGTCAACTACGGCATCAACACCCCCGGTGGCTGCCGCCGCGACCTCAATGACGAAGAGATCGCCATGATCCGCAAGGCGATGAATGAGCTGGAAGAGCAGGTGAAATACTATACCGAGCTGGCTCTGAACGATACCATCCTCGCCGCCCGCCTCTCCGGCATCGGCAAGCTCTCGCATGATGATGCGCTGCGTCTGGGCGCTGTCGGCCCGGTCTCCCGCGCTTCCGGCGTGCCGGATGATGTCCGCGCCATCGATCCCTATGCCGCCTATGGCATCGTACCCTTCAAGGTCATCACCGATGACCACTGCGACGTTTTCGGCCGCGCCGTTGTCCGCGTGCTGGAAATGCAGGAAAGCATCAAGATGATCCGCTTCTGCCTCGATAATCTGCCTTCCGGTGAGATCGCTGCCAAATTCCCGCGCCGCATCCCCGCCGGTGAAGTTTTCACCCGCGTAGAAGCGCCCCGCGGCGAAGATACCCACTATGTACGCAGCAACGGCACCGATAAGCCCGACCGCGTACGCGTCCGCGCCGCCACGGAAGCCAACTGGCATGCCGTGCGCCATATGATCGAAGGCGATATGCTGGCCGATGTGCCGATCATCATCGCCGCCATCGACCCCTGCTATTCCTGCACCGACCGCTCTTTTGTAGTTAAAGACCCGCTTACCGGCAAAGATAAACAGATGGACTGGGGCGCGCTGCGTCAGTACGGTATCGACTGGTACCGCAAAGAACGCGGCGTCGATCCTTCCCGCATTCCGCTGCCGGGCAAGCGCTTCTATTAAGGAGGTGCGGTAATGGATATCAACAGTACTCTTATCGCCGTCTTCCTGTTCCCCGGTTTGCTGTTCCTCTGCGCTTATGCCACCACGCTGGAATTTGTTGACCGCCATGTCTATGCCCGCCTGCAGAATCGCCAGGGCCCGCCGTGGTATCAGCCCATTGCCGACTTCCTGAAGCTGATGGGCAAAGAAGTCATCATTCCCGCCGGTGCGGATAAGACTATGTATAAGCTGCTGCCGCTGGTCTCTTTTGCCGCGGTAGCCACCGCTTTCCTCTGTGTGCCGGTATTCGGCCCGGCGGTCAAAGCCTTCAATGGCGACCTGATCGTGGTGCTGTACCTGCTCACCATCCCCACCGCCTGCTTCTATCTGGCCGGCTGGTACTCCACCAGCATCTATGCCACCATCGGCTCGGTGCGTGCGCTGACTCAGCTCTTCTCTTACGAAGTACCGCTGTTCATGGCGCTGCTCGCCCCGGCGATGCTGGCCGGCAGCTGGTCTATCACCGAGATCTCCGCCTACTATACTGCCAATCCGCTCTATGTACTGTTCAACCTGCCTGCTCTTGTGGTAGCACTGCTGGCGGTGCAGGGCAAGCTGGAACGCGTGCCGTTCGACCTGCCGGAAGCGGAGACCGAACTGGCCGGCGGTACCTTCGTTGAATACAGCGGCCGCTACTACGCCATGTTCCGCATGACCGTGGATTGCGAGCTGGTAGTGCTCTCCGCGCTGATCGCCGCCATCTTCGTGCCGCTTTCTTTCGATATCTGGTGGATGGAAGTGCTGTGCTTCTTCATCTCCACCTTGCTTATCGTCTTTGTACTTACTTTTATCCGTGCCACTATGCCGCGCGTACGCATTGATCAGATGGTCCGCTTCTGCTGGATCTATCTCACGCCGCTGGCTATGGCGCAGATCATTCTCAATCTGTTTCTGAGAGGGGTGGTTGGCTGATGAGAAAAGGTATTGCTCGTATCGGCGGTATGGCCCTGCGCCACTTTATGCTGAAGAAGCCCGCCACCATCAGCTATCCCCATGGCCCGCTGCAGCTGGAACCCGGCTACCGCGGCAAGATCGAATACCATGGCGAAAGCTGCATCGGCTGTATGCTCTGCACCAAAGACTGCCCCGCCGGCGCGATCAAGATCGTCAATGTGGGCACTCCGGAAAAGAAGCAGTTCGAAATGCGCCTCGATTACGCGCACTGCATCTTCTGCGCCCAATGCGTGGATAGCTGCCGCAAAGGCTGCCTGTCTTTCACCGATAATATCGAGCTGGCAGGCTTCAGCCGCGGTGACCTGAAGAGCGTCACCACCGGCCCCGAACAGCCGCCCACGCCGCCTAAAGTCGCCAAGCCTGCCGCCGCCAAGGCCGCAGCCGATGGCGCTGCCCCGGTGAAGAAGGCCGCTCCTGCCGCGAAAGCAGAAGCTCCCGCCGAAAAGCCCGCCGAGGCTCCCGCTAAGGCGGAGACTGCTGCGGAAAAGACGGAGGGCTGATATGCTGGCAATAGATGCAGAACTGCGCGCCGTACTTGCCTCCCGCCCGCGTGTGCTGATTATGGGCACCGGCTCGGAGCTGCGTGCCGATGATGCGGCTGGGATGCTGCTGATCAGCCTGCTGCAGCAGCGCCTTGCGGAAAGCGAGCGCCTCTGTCTGGTCGGCGGCAGCACCGCCCCGGAAAACTTCACCGGCGTGATCAAAAGCTTCGCGCCCGAGGTGCTGCTGATCGTGGATGCCGCGCATCTGGAGCTGCAGCCCGGTGAAGCAAGGGTGGTAGATGATGCGCAGATCGGCGGTCTCGATTTTTCCACCCATATGCTGCCCTTCCCGGTGATGCTGAATTATCTGCGCGAAGAAGTGCAGTTTACCGCTCTGGTAGTGGGCATTCAGCCGCAGAGCACGGAAATGGGCGAGCCGATGTGCGCCGCCGTGGAAAATACGGTGCATCAGTTGGCAGATTTGCTGGCAGAACTGCTGGCTTAAGCTTATAGTTTGAGGTATACTTATGTCATACGGTCAAATGTTGGATCGATTCAGCAAAAAAGAACCGCCGCAGCGCCTGCGCCCTGCCTGGAAGGGCAGAGAAGTGCTGATTGTGTTTGGCTGCGTCATCCTGTGCAATTTCCTGCTGGCATTGCTGGCGCCGCTGGTGAAAAGAGCGGTCGGCTACTATGCGCTGGCCTACTTTTTGCAGGCAGCCGTATTCGGCCTGCTGCCCTTTGCCATCGCCTGCGAATTCTACAAGCAGCCCCCCGCGGTACTGGGCATGCAGCGCAATATGCGCGTCCTTTCGCTGGTATTTACCGGCGCTGCCTACGGTGCGGCGCTGTTTGCCATCACCATCGCTGTGCAGTCTTTGCAGCTGGTGCTGCTGGGAATGTCTCCCATCGAGCAGGAAATGCTGATCATGCTCGGTTCGGCGGCATCTTCTTTTGAACGGGTGCTGATGGTTTGCTGTCTCGTCTTTATCGCACCTATCGGTGAAGAGATATTCTTCCGCGGCTTTTTGTTCACGCTGCTGGAAGAGAACAACAGCCAGATGCTGGCGGTGCTCTATTCGGCGCTGATCTTTGGTATTCTGCATGGCAATATGCAGGTGCTGCTGCCTTCGCTGGCCGCAGGCATAGCGCTGGCGCTCATTTATGCGCGTCACCGTAATATCTGGTGCAATATCATTGCCCATATGACGTGGAATTTTATTTCTGTAGGTATTTATCTTAATGCCTTAACGGCTTAATAGAGGAGGACTTGTCATGATCATTATTGAAATGGAAAACGGCGGCAAGATCGAGCTGGAGCTCTTCCCGGAAAAGGCTCCCAATACGGTAAAGAACTTCCTGTGGCTGGCCAATCAGGGCTTCTATGATGGTCTCGGCTTCCACCGCATCATCAAGGGCTTCATGATCCAGGGCGGCTGCCCCGAAGGCAGCGGCATGGGCGGCCCGGGCTACAGCATCAAGGGCGAATTCGCCGCCAATGGCTGCTATACCAACGATATCAAACATAAACGCGGCGTCATCTCCATGGCCCGCACCGCCGCGCCCAACAGCGCCGGCAGCCAGTTCTTCATCATGCATGAAGACGCTCCGCATCTCGACGGTCAGTATGCCGCGTTCGGCCGCGTCACCAAGGGTATGGAAGTGGTAGATGAGATCGCCGATATCACCACCTTCCGTGATCGTCCCGTAGTCATGCCCTGCATCAAGAGCATCACTATCGTAGACGAAGGTGAGATCACCGAACCGAAAAAGATGTAAAGCTCAGGAGCCCGCAGCAGCGGGCTC
>JAFXLH010000150.1 GCA_017531315.1 Bacillota bacterium | reverse complement strand
GGGCAGAAGCTGTTCTTCAGCTGCGGGCGGTATTCGCGGGCCGGGGGCAGCGGCGGCAGCAGCATCACATCGCGCTTCATCATGCCCACGCAGGGCGCATTGATGCTGTCGAAGGCGTCGAAGCTTTCCGTTTTCAGCTTGGCGGCGCGTACGCCGTCGATGAGGCGGCCGCCAAAGGCGAGGAAGACGCCGGGCAGCTCGGAAGCGGCGCTGCAGGCGGCCAGCAGCAGATTGTCCACCGCATCGCTGCCGGGAGTCTTCAGCGGCAGCTGGCTGCCGGTAAGCACCACCGGCTTGGGGCAATCGACCAGCGCGAAGGAGAGAGCGGCGGCGGTATAGGTCATGGTGTCGGTGCCGTGGGTGATGATGAAGCCGTCGTAATTTGCCAGCTCGGCAAACACCTCGGCGGCCAGGCGCGTCCAATGCTGCGGCGCTACATCGGAGCTATCCAGCGCCCACAGCTGGCGGCAGTCGATAGCGGCGATATCTTCCAGCATCGGCACGGCTTGCAGCAGCTCTTCGCCGGTCAGTTCGGGCGTGCGGCCATCTGCGGTATCACCGCAGGCGATGGTGCCGCCGGTTGCCAGCAGCAGCAGTTTCTTTTTCGCGGTATCGCTCATCCTTTGATCCTCCGTTTCTTGCGGTCCAGCATATCCGGCGAATCAAAATCGACCACCGGGCGCTTCTTGGCCAGCTTACGCATATAGAGGCCGAAGCAGATGGAGACGATGGAAATGAGCATGGCCGAGCGGAACGGGCCGATCATCAGGCTGTCGTTTCGCAGCAGCTCGAGGAAGAAGCGTACCGAAGAATAGAGCACAAAATAGCTGCCGAATACTTCGCCAAGATGATGCGGGCGATGCAGCATCCGCATCAGGATGGTGAAGACGCAGATATTCCAGATGGCTTCATAGAGGAAGGTGGGATGATGATAAGCACCCTCTGCCCAGACCTGGAAAGGTACCCAGCTCCAGAAAGAGCCGGGCTCGATGACCGGGCCGTAGGCTTCGCGGTTGAAGTAATTGCCCCAGCGGCCGATGGACTGCCCCAGCGCCAGCAGCGGCACTACGATATCCGCCCACTGATAGAAGCGCATCTTGTTATAGTAGCAGCACAAAACAGCAGCGCTGATGCCGCCGATCAGCCCGCCATGCCAGGCCAGTCCCCCGCGCCAGATGGCGAGAATATACTGCGGATAGCGGCTGTAAAAATCCCAGGAGAAAAATACGTGGTACAGGCGTGCGCCCAAAACGGCACAGGGGATGACCACCAAAGCCAGCGTATAAAGATCATCCACATCGAGGTACTGGCGCTTCACTTCCAGCGAAGCGAGAATGATGCACAGCAGCATAGCGCCGCTGATCACCACGCCGTACCAGCGAATAGTCAAAGGTCCCAATTGTAATGCGATTCCCGGATCTGCCATAGAGTCCTCCTTATCAGCATATATCATAAATATCAGTATACCATTATTTTACAGCTATTGCACTACCTTTTTGCAAAGAAACTCATTAACAATTGTAAACTGTTTACTTTTGTTCCGGCCTGTGATAAAATTACCAGACGGAGGAAATTATGCAGCCTATCACTATTGATTTTAACCCGATCACGCTGGCCGATCAGGCCATGTTCAAACAGTATTTGGGCGGTCGCCGCCACAATCTGTGCACTTTCAACTTCACCAACTTCTTTTTGTGGAAGAAGTGGGACCCCACCGGCTGGGCCAATGTGGAAGGCGCCATCTGCATGAAGAGCAGCTTTCACGGGCTGGACAATGTGCTGATGCCCTTTGCCCCCACCGACGAGCCGATACTGCGCGCGGTGGAAGTGCTGCAGCAGTGGTACAAGGGCCGCGGCGTGCCCTTTATCCTGACGGAAGTATCCGCATCGATGAAGCAGCTGCTGGAAGAGCAGTTCCCCGGCCGCTTCGTGGCGGAAGAATACCGTCCCGGCTTCAACTATGTCTATCTTCAGAGCGACCTCGCCACCCTGCCCGGCCGCAAATATGCCCAGAAGCGCAACCATGTCAGCCGCTTCATCCGCGAGTGCCCGGACTATCAGTTCGTACCGCTAACCCGTGAGCTGATCCCCGGCTGCCTGGAATGTATGGACGTATGGAAGGCGGCACGCGATACGGAGAATGCGGAGCTGCTGAAGGAGGAAGAAGGCGCGCGCGACGGTCTGCTGCACTTCGCCGAGCTGGGCGTGACCGGCGCCTGCCTGATCGTGGGCGGCAAAGTCCAGGCCTTCACCTTTGGCGAAGCGCTGAACAATGATACCTTTGTCATCCATGTAGAAAAGGGCAATATCGCCATCCCCGGCATCTTTCAGGCCATCAACCACTTCTTCGCCCGCGACTATTGCAGCGGCTATACCTACATCAACCGCGAAGAAGATATGGGCGACCCCGGCCAGCGCAAGGCCAAAGGCAGCTATCACCCCTGCCATCTGGAAGAGAAATATTATCTGTACCTGACCGAAGAGTATAACAGCATCTGCGAATTGCGCAGATGACGTCAGCGGAGGTTCTGCCATGAATGTACTGCTGGTTATGAGCATCTTTTGGATACTCTATGGTATAGCCGGTTTGCTGGGATACCAGAATATCAATAAAAAATATCGTGGTCACAGCTGGACTCCCGACTATATTCGCTGTCAGGGAGCAAGCTGGCTGATGCTGGGCGTACCCCTGCTTATTTTTGACCGCGTACTTAAACTGTGCTTT
>JAFXLH010000149.1 GCA_017531315.1 Bacillota bacterium | reverse complement strand
GTCGCGCTGTTTTTGCTGCTGCTGCCGGCGCTGGCTGCCGCGGCCGCCCTGCCCGTGCCCATCTGGCTGCCCACCTGCGGCGGAGTGCTGCTGGGCGCCGCGCTGTCGCTGTTTGCCGCCACGCACGATACCGCCGCGCCGTCCTCTCATCCGCTGCGGCAATTCCCGCCGCTGCTGGCGCTGGGAGCATTGGCAGCGCTGCCCGCCGCCTCCCCTGCCCTGCCGCTCTTTGCCGCGGCGGCGGCGATAAGCTGCCAGAGCCTTGCCGAAAATCTACCGCCGCAGAAGTCTGGTGCTTATGCAGGATTTATGCACACCCTCGCCGCCGTTCTCCCCGGCAGCGCCGCGCTGCTCATTGCCTATGCCTGCGCCACGCTGCTGCCGCTGCTGCAGGTGCTGCTGCCGGCGCTGGGTGCGGGGGCGATGCTATGCCGAGCTGTCGCCGAGACCGTGCCACAGCTGCAGCAGAGCTACCGCGCCAATATCTGCACATCATGCATATCCCTAGGCTTCGCGCTGATGCTGTTCTGCTATGCCTTCAGCCGCTGAGCAATAAAAAAGCCCCGCATATAGCGGGGCTTTCTTCTATATATACTCTTACTGAAGATGCGTGATCAGCAGCGGCATTTCCGCCTCTTCCGGGGACTGCGGCCGGGGCACCAGCAGGGTCAGCGCCTGCGGCACTACGGAGATATCCGCCGGCAGCGTGCCATGCTCTTCGCCGTCCAGATCGAGCAGGCGCGGCTCATCGCTGATGACATTGAAGCGCAGCGAGCGGGCCTGCAGATATTCGGTAGCGCCGGGCGGGAATTCCAGACTCTTCAGCCCCTGCACCACGCCCTGCGCCGCCGCATAGGGATGGCGGAACAGCAGCACATCCAGCAGGCCGTCATCCGGCTTGGCATCGCCCAGGATAGTGCGCATACCGCCCACGCTGGTGGTATTGCCCACCATGCACAGGCCGAAGCCGTCCACCAGCTTCTGCCCGTCGAATTCCACCTCTACCAGCATCTTGCGCGAAGCATACAGCTCGAAGGGCAGGTCGCGCAGCGCCTGCAGATAGTAGGCATAGCGACCGATGCTGTTTTTATCCGCCTGCCTGGTCCTAAGCGGCACATCGCTGAATACGCCGAAGGCGGCTACATTGGCAAAGTAGCGGCCGTTTGCCAGCCCCAGATCGATGCGGCGGGTATAGCATTCGGCGATCATATCCGCATATTCATCCGGCTTGGTGGGCAGGCCCATGGCATAAGAAAAATCGTTGACCGTACCGGCCGCCAGCACCGCCAGGGGTATATCCGCCCCGCCCTGCATCAGGCCGTTGATAACTTCGTTGATAGTACCGTCGCCGCCGGCAGCCAGCAGCAGGTCGTATTCGCCGCTTTTCAGCCGCGCCGCTTCGCGCATGGCGTCCTCGCGCGCGGTGGTGTGGAAGACATCCACTTCCCGCACCGTGCCGCTGACGATAAGGCGGCCGATGATCGGTTCCAGATTCTGCTGGATCAGCTTGCGTCCGGCTTTGGGGTTGACGATAACTTTCATCCGCAGCTGCTTTTTCATCTGCCACATCCTTTCCGCGCCTCCGCAACGATACATTCTATAGCGTATTATATCGTTCTTCACCTACGGCTGCAAGTACGAAAACAAAGCACGCCAAGAACTGCTATTGATTTTATTTGCCTAAAATACTATAATATTGATGTATTATAGGAAAGAGGTGGCGCCATGACTGCACCTACCCCGGATAAAAGATACGCAGATTTTATCGAAATGACCGATGAGGCCATCGTAGAGCTGGTCAACAACGGCAATACCGATGCACAGGAATATCTGATCAACAAATATAAGAACTTCGTCCGTGCCAAGGCCCGCGCCTATTTTCTCATCGGCGCCGACCGCGAAGATATTATTCAGGAAGGCATGATCGGCCTGTATAAGGCCATCCGCGACTACCGCGGGGACAAGCTCTCCTCCTTCCGCGCCTTTGCCGAGCTGTGCATCACCCGCCAGATCATCACCGCGATCAAAACTGCGACCCGCCAGAAGCATATCCCGCTCAACTCTTACGTATCGCTGAACAAGCCCATCTATGATGAAGACAGCGACCGCACGCTGCTGGACGTCATCTCCGGCGCACGCATCACCGACCCGGAAGAGCTGATCATCTCCCGCGAGGAATTTGACGATATCGAGACCAAAATGGGCGAGATCCTGAGCCCGCTGGAATGGAAGGTACTGATGTACTACTTAGATGGCAAGAGCTATCAGGAAATTGCCGCCGAACTGGACCGCCACGTCAAATCCATCGACAACGCCCTGCAGCGCGTCAAGCGCAAACTGGAGCGTTACTTAGAAGCCCGCAGCCAGGAAGGCTGAACCCCACGCACAAGACATAAGAAAAGCAGGCACATATGTGCCTGCTTTTTGTTACTGCTTATGGGCGATCTCGTATTCGGCGTTATACTTGTAGAAGGGGCATTCGTGGCGGCGATTGTCCAGGAAGCGGTACATATCGTCCTGATCCAGCGCATCACAGACGATGCAGTAGTATTCGTCGTTGATCTCGTCGTATTCGTAATTGCTGCAGTATTCGCAGTTATAGAGTCCCATTTTCGCACCTCAATCCTTACGCAGACGGGTCTGGTATTCGTCGGCCAGCTTGGGCAGGATCTCCTGCAGTTCCGCGGCGGCTTCCGGCGAGAGGGCTTCGTTGATGCGGCTGCCCACATCGATAAAGCCTTTTTCCAGATGCGAAATGTAGCCGATATATTTTTCCGAAGGGGCGATGCGGCATTCGCGGCGGTCGTCTTCCGACGGCAGACGCAGCAGATAGCCCTTATCAATCAGCGAATTGACCTTATAGGTGGCATTGGACTGCGATACGCCGATGAAGCGGGCAAACTGGCCGATGGTGGGGCAATCCAGCGACTGGATAACTACCAGCGAGAATACTTCCATGGCAGAGAGGCTGCCCTCGCGCTCACGCACCTGAGAGAATACCTTATGCAAAAAGTCCAGCTGTACCAGCTCCAGCAGCCGGGTCAGATCTTTTTCGATCATAGCAATCATCCTTATCCGCACTACCCTGCCGAAACGGCCAAGTAGTTAAAATTTTTTAATCTTCTTTTAATAATACCCGTAAGCTCGGCTTTTGTCAACCGCCCGCCGCCAATATAGGCAACAAAAAAGCACCCCGCATCAGCAGGGTGCTTGGGGTATATTTACAGGCTTTCCGCTTCGGCTGCCGGTTCGTTCAGGCCGGGCGGGGCGTTAAGGATTTCCATGAACTCTTCGCCGGTAATAGTTTCTTTTACATACAGGTAATGGGCGATCTCGTGCAGCTTGCCTTCATTTTCCTGCAGCAGCTGCAGCGCGCGCTGATGCTGCTTCCGCACCACATCCACCACCTGACGGTCCACCGCAGCCGCCGTGGCTTCCGAACAGGCGAGCGACGTATCGCCGCCCATGTACATATTCTGCTGCACGGCAAAGGCGACCATATCGAAGTCATCGCTCATACCATAGCGGGTGATCATGGCGCGGGCCAGGCGGGTGGCCTGCTCGATATCATTGGCAGCGCCGGTGGTGATGGAGCCGAAGACCAGCTCTTCCGCGGCACGGCCGCCGGTATAGGTAGCGATGCGGTCCAGCAGCTCTTCCTTGCTCAGCAGGTAGCGCTCGCCTTCATCCACCTGCATGGTGTAGCCCAGCGCACCGGAGGTACGCGGGATGATGGTGATCTTGGTGACAGGGGCGGAGTGGCTCTGCAGCGCCGCCACCAGCGCATGGCCTACCTCGTGATAAGCGACGATCTTGCGCTCGCGGTCGGAGAGCACCATGTTTTTCTTCTGATAGCCGGCCAGCACCACCTCGATGCTCTCTTCCAGATCGGCCTGCGAGACCAGCTTGCGGCCGCAGCGCAGCGCATGCAGCGCCGCCTCGTTGACCATATTGGCCAGCTCCGCACCGGAACAGCCGGCGGCGGCACGGGCAATAGCATTGAGATCAACATTGCTGTCCATAGCCACCTTGCGGGCGTGGACGCGCAGGATGGCTTCACGGCCGGCTAAGTCCGGCAGCTCTACGGGGATGCGGCGGTCGAAGCGGCCGGGACGCAGCAGTGCCGGGTCCAGCGTTTCCGGACGGTTGGTGGCGGCGAGGATGACTACGCCCTGCGAGCCGTCGAAGCCGTCCATTTCCGTCAGCAGCTGGTTCAGCGTCTGTTCGCGCTCATCATTGCCGCCGAAGCCGCCGGTATCGCGCTTTTTGCCGATGGTGTCGATCTCATCGATGAAGACGATGCAGGGCGCTTTTTCCGTGGCCTGCTTGAACAGATCGCGCACCTTGGAGGCGCCCATGCCCACGAACATCTCTACGAATTCCGAGCCGGCGATGGAGAAGAAGGGTACCTCCGCTTCACCGGCCACTGCCTTGGCCAGCAGGGTTTTGCCGGTGCCGGGCGGGCCCACCAGCAGCGCGCCCTTGGGCATACGCGCGCCGATCTGCTGGTACTTTTTCGGCTCATGCAGGAAGTCGACGATTTCCTGCAGCATCTCTTTGGCCTCTTCCTGCCCCGCCACATCGGAGAATTTGATGCCGGTCTCCGAAGGCACGTAGACCTTGGCGCTGGATTTGCCGAAGCTCATCGCATTGCCCATATTGCCCATCATGCGGCGGCTCATCATCTGACCGATGAAAATGAAGAAGGCAAACGGCAGTATCCAGCCGAGCATCTGGCCAAACAGGCCGCGCTGCTTCACCACCTGCGCGCCGTATTCCACATCATGATCATCCAGCAGCTGGCGCAGGCCGGGGTCGTCCATCACGCCGGTCTTGTAGTAGCCCATCTCTTCTGCCGTATCGGTAAAGACGATCTGATACGGGGTGATCTGCACCTCTTTGACCTGGCCGGATTCCACCATATCAATAAAGGTGGAATAATTAACCTGCACCACGGGCGTGCCGCGGAACAGCGGCAGCACAAACAGGTTGAACACACAGACGATCAGCACTACCAGAGTATAATAGTAGAACCAGGATTTTTTCTGCGGCGGCTTTACTTCCTTCTTCATGATAATTACCTCTCAAACATAAAATTTATCTCAAGCGGCAGCTATTGCCGTATCTATATAAAATATTAGCGAGCCAAGTTGAAGCAAATGTGAAATCAACTGCATGCTAACCTATATTATTGTGACAGTTTTGTTAAGGACAATACACATTTTCTTCACACCAGGCAAAAGAAAAAGACCCGCCATCTGTGCAGATAGCAGGTCTTATCTGGTGGGCGTAGTTGGTGTCGAACCAACGGCCTCTTGAATGTGAGTCAAGCGCTCTTCCGCTGAGCTATACGCCCGCACCACCCTTGTGCCACTTATCATACCGCAGCAAATTGGAGTTGTCAAGGGGAGAAAAGGCGGATTGCTTATTGACAACGGGGGCAAAATAAGTTAAGATTTATGTTGCGTTTGAACT
>JAFXLH010000148.1 GCA_017531315.1 Bacillota bacterium | reverse complement strand
TGTGTGACGTTTTGGAAATAACTCCCAAAGAGTTGTTCGATTTCAGGGATTGACCAAAAGCAAGACCCACCATATCAATGGTGGGTCTTTTTATATTTTCCCCGGCTTTGGTGCATCCTAGGCAGGGGTGATGATATGAGTAAATTCTACCACGCGGCGGGTAAACGGCGCGGCTATTTTGAGGGCTGGTATTGCAAATGTGTAGCGGCAGACGGGCGGGCGCTGGCGCTGATACCGGCGCTGCATATCGATGAGCAGGGGAGACGCAGCGCCTCGCTGCAGCTGATAACGGCAGAGCGCAGCTGGTGGCTGCCCTATCCCGCCGCCGACTTTGCCGCCGCAGAGCAGCGCTTTTGCGTGCAGCTGGGCGACTGCCGCTTCGCCGATGACGGTTTGCAGCTGCATATCGATACGCCGCAGCTGCAGCTGCGCGGCAGGCTGTTCTTCGCGCCGCTTACCCGCCTGAAGCGCGACATCATGGGCCCGTTCCGCCTCTTTGCCGATATGGAGTGCGCTCATGGGGTGCTCAGCATGGGGCACGGCATCAGCGGGCAGCTGTGGCTGAACGGCGAGCTATGGGATTTTGGCGGCGGCTACGGCTACATCGAGACCGACCGCGGCCACTCCTTTCCGCAAAAGTATCTCTGGACGCAGGCGCACCACGCGGGCGCCGGGCTGATGCTGGCCATCGCTGCCATCCCGCGGCCATTGCGCTTCACCGGCATCATCTGCGCCGTTACCGATGGCGGGCGCGAATACCGCCTGGCCAGCTACCGCGGCGCAAGCTGCCTCGGCTGGGATGCCGGGGGTGCGCTGGTGCGGCAGGGGAGATACCTGCTGCAGGCGCAGCTGCTGCAAGAGCAGGCACGCCCGCTCAAGGCGCCGGTGGGCGGCAGTATGCAGCGCATCATCCACGAAAGCCTCTGCGCCACCGTGGAATACCGGCTGTGGCGCGGCAATAAGCTGTTGCTGCATTTTACCGATGCACAGGCGGGATTTGAATATGCGGCAAATGGCGGCAGGGGATAGTCCTCTGCCGCTGTTGTATTATGTAAATCCAGCTTAAATAGAGTACATTCGGCAAAAGTTTAACAAAATTCGTCAAACATTCACATACGAGCTATTTGCAAAGCAAAAACAACATGATATAATATACTCGGAGAAATTTGAAAGGATTTGGGAAAATATATGGATATTTTCGACGTATTGAATCTTATCGGTGGCCTTTGTTTGTTTTTGTTTGGTATGAATCTGATGGGCGCGGCTCTGGAGAAACGCGCCGGCCACCAGCTTACTTCTATTCTGGGTCGTCTTACCAGCAGTAAAACCGCCGGTTTCTTCACCGGCCTCGGCGTTACCGCCATCATCCAGTCCTCTTCTGCTACCACGGTCATGGTAGTAGGCTTTGTCAATTCCGGCCTGATGACGCTGAAGCAGGCCATCAACGTAATTATGGGCGCCAATGTCGGTACCACCGTCACCGCCTGGATCCTCAGCCTTACCGGTATCGAAAAGGGCAACTTCTTCGTGCAGATGCTCAAGCCCAGCTCCTTTACCCCCATTCTGGCGCTGATCGGCATCGTGCTGCTGATGGGCAGCAAGAGCAGCAAGAAGAAAGATACTGCCACCATCCTGCTCGGCTTTGCCACGCTGATGTTCGGTATGGAAACGATGTCCGATTCCGTGGCCGGCCTCAAAGAGGTGGAAGGCTTCCGCAATATCCTGGTCAGGTTCAGCAATCCCATCCTGGGCGTACTGGCCGGCGCGCTGCTCACCGCCATCATCCAGTCCTCTTCGGCCTCGGTGGGTATCCTGCAGGCGCTTTCTTCCACCGGACAGATCACCTTTGGCGCGGCTATCCCCATCATCATGGGTCAGAACATCGGTACCTGTATCACCGCGCTGCTCTCTTCCATCGGTACTAACCGCAATGCCCGCCGCGCCTCGGCTGTGCATCTGTGCTTCAATATCATCGGTACGGCGATACTGCTCGGCGTATTCTGCATTGCCCGCGCCGCCTTCGATATTTCCGCTTTCACCAATTCCGCTGCCTCCGAATGGGGCATCGCGCTGGCGCATACCAGCTTCAATCTCATCTGCACCGCCATCCTGCTGCCGATGACCGGCCTGCTGGAAAAGCTCTCCTACCTCATCGTGCCGGAAGTGCCGGAAGAAAAGCAGGAAGAGCGCATTCAGATCGACGAGCGCCTCATGGCCACCCCGGCCATCGCGCTGGAACGCTGCCGCGTACTTACGCATCAGATGTGCGATATTTCGCTGGATGCGCTGCGTATGGCCGTTGACCAGTTCCGTCAGTTCGACGAAGACAAGGCGGCCAAGATCCGCAGCTACGAGAGCCTGGCCGACCATTACGAAGACGTGCTTGGCAGCTATCTGGTCAAGCTGAATTCTTATTCTTTGAGCGATGACGACAGCAATGAATCCGCCAAGCTGCTGCATATGATCGGCGATTTGGAACGTATTTCCGACCATGCGGTAAACGTGCTGGAAGCTGCCGAAGAAAAGCAGGCCAAGCAGCTGGAATTCAGCCCGCAGGCTCAAAAGAGCTGCAGGCGATGTTTGGCGCGGTGCTGGAAGCGGTAGACCTGTCTTCCGCCGCCTACAAGAATAACGACCTGCATGCCGCTGCTATGGTAGAGCCGCTGGAACAGATCGTCGACGTGCTGAAAGCGCAGCTGCGCTCCCAGCATATCCTGCGCCTGCAGAAGGGCGAATGCTCTATCGAGGCCGGCTTCATCTGGTCCGACCTGCTCACCGACCTGGAGCGTGTTTCCGACCATTGCTCCAATATCGCCGGCTGCGTGATCGAATTGTCGCACCGCAACCTGAACCTGCATGATTATCTGCGCAGCGTCCGTCTGGAAAGCAGCGAATATGCTGAAGTATACGATCAGTATGCCGTGAAGTATCTGCAGGATATTGAAAACGCCGAATAAGCACGAAAGGGGAACATCATGCTTTACAGAAACAAATTCTTCGTGACGGTGTGGGTACTGATCGGCGTGGCTGCTTTTGTGCGTCTGATCATGTTTGCCATGATCGCTTTCGGCGCGCTGGATTTACCCAGCAACGGCGTGTGGAAAGATTTTGGCATCCCGCTGATCTTCTTCCTCTGCGCCTGCTACAATTTTTATACTATTTCTCAGAGCTTCCAGCAAAAAGAGCAGGAAGACCGCATGAACAAATAAGCGCAAAAGGCTGTGCCGCCGCATAGCCTTTTTCTTTTTCCTTTGCGGTGCAAATTGTCGCAAAAAACACAATAAATTTGCTTAAAGTGTGTTTTTCCCTCTTTGCGGACACAATATATTGTGATACAATAAATATAACTGTGTGCAGCGCCGATAAAAACGGTGGTACAGGACATATAGATACTAATTCAGAAAATGGAGGTACCAATATGCTCGATCCGTTGCAGTACAAAGACTGGCAAATTGCCGAAGAGGCGGAAAAGAATATGCCTACTCCCCGCCAATGGCAGGAAAAGCTGGGGCTGTTGGATGATGAGATCATCCCCTATGGCCGCGTGGCCAAGCTTAATTCTCTGGCGCTGATGAATCGCCTCAAGGATCGTCCGGACGGTAAATACATCGAAGTTACCGCCATCACTCCCACTCCTCTTGGCGAAGGCAAATCCACCACCTCTCTGGGCCTGATCCAGGGTCTGGGTGCTCTTGGCCTCAATGTCGGCGGCTGCCTGCGTCAGCCCTCCGGCGGCCCCACCATGAACATCAAGGGCACTGCGGCCGGCGGCGGCAACTCCCTGCTGATCCCGATGACCGAATTCTCTCTCGGCCTCACCGGCGACATCAACGACATCGCCAATGCCCACAACCTGGCTATGGTAGCGCTGAATGCCCGTATGCAGCACGAATACAACTACAGCGACGACATCCTCGCTTCCAAGGGGCTGCGCCGTCTGGATATTGACAGCAAGCGCGTCGAATTCGGCTGGGTCATGGACTTTTCTGCTCAGTGCCTGCGTAATATCGTGATCGGCCTCGGCGGCAAAAAAGACGGCTTCACCATGAATTCCCGCTTCGGCATCACCGTCAGCTCTGAGCTGATGGCCATCCTCGCCGTTGCCCGCGACCTCAAAGACCTGCGCGAACGCATCGGTAAGATCATCCTCGCCTATGATAAGAACGGCAAGCCCGTCACCACTGCCGATCTGGAAGTAGACGGCGCTATGGCCGCCTGGATGCGTAATACCATCAATCCCACTCTCTGCTCCACCGTAGAAGGCCAGCCCTGCCTGGTCCATGCCGGCCCGTTTGCCAATATCGCCATCGGTCAGTCCTCCATTATCGGCGACCGCCTCGGCCTGAAGATGTTCGATTATCATGTCACCGAAAGCGGCTTCGCTGCCGATATCGGCTTCGAAAAATTCGCCGACGTCAAGTGCCAGCTCTCCGGCCTCAAGCCCAATGTCAGCGTCATCGTTGCCACCATCCGCTCGCTGAAGATGCATGGCGGCGGCCCCGCCGTCGTACCCGGCCGTCCGCTGCCGGAAGAATACCGCAGCGGCAACCCCGCCCTCGTGGAAGCCGGCCTGTGCAACCTGCTGCATCACATCGCTACCGTACGCAAGACCGGCATCATCCCCGTGGTCTGCCTCAACGCTTTTGCCACCGATACCGAAGAAGAAGTACGCATCGTCCGCGATGCGGTGGAAGCTGCCGGCGCACGCTTTGCCGTATCCGAGCATTGGCGCTATGGCGGCGAAGGTGCCAAGGAACTGGCCGAAGTCGTCCGCGCTGCCTGCGAAGAAGAAGTCAACTTCCGTCCCATTTACGATATGAACCTGCCGCTGAAGGATAAGGTAGAAGCCATCGCCCGCGAAGTTTACGGCGCCGACGGCGTAGACTGGCTGCCGGAAGCCGCCCGCAAGCTGAAGCTGTACGGCGATGACCCCGCTTATGCCGATTTCAGCGTGATGATGGTAAAATCCCACCTCTCCCTCTCCCACGATCCTGCCTTAAAGGGCGTACCGAAGGGCTGGAGACTGCCGATCCGC
>JAFXLH010000147.1 GCA_017531315.1 Bacillota bacterium | reverse complement strand
TAGTAGACGGCGGTACGCACGGGAGCGCGCAGCTCCTGCACCGCGGCGTCGGTGATCAGCGGTATCTCGTCACCGATCACGGAGAAGACGGTGGAGTTGACCGGGTGCGTATGCAGCACCGCCTGCACATCCGGGCGCAGCAGATACACGCCGCGGTGCAGCTCGGCCTCGATGGAGGGGCGCAGCTGGCCCTCACAGAGCGGCAGGCCATCCTCAAGGCGCAGCGCCACCATATCGGCAGGCGTGCAGGCGGCATAATCCACGCCGCTGGGCGTGATCAGCATATAGCCGCCCTCACGATCGCAGACGCTGATATTGCCGCTGGTACCGCTGGTGAGATTCTCGGAGATCAGGCGGCGGCCGGCAGCCACCAGCGCTTCACGCAGAGCTTGTTCGTTTTGCATATCGCACCTCCAAATAAACAGGGACGGAAGCGCATACTCCCGTCCCCTGCGGTCAAAAAATATTAGCCTTCGATGACGACGATCTTGGCGTCTACGGCATTGCGGCGTACGCTATCGATACCGTTCAGGCAGCCACGGCGGGTCTTATAACCTTCGGAAGTAGCGATGATTTCGCCATTGCGGGCCTTCAGGCGGAAGCGGAGTTCGCCGGCCTTGTCGGTGTAGACTTCGAATTTAGGATTGGTGACCTTTTCGAAGCCTTCTTTGGTCTGGTCTTCCAGCTTGGCGATGGGCGCGTTTTTGGCAACGCTTTCAATGCCCTTGCGGCAGGCTTTATCGCTTTCGTAAACTTCGGAAGTAGCGATAACTTCACCGTTGCCGGCCTTCAGATCGAATTTGATGCCGGTCTTGACCTGGCGGATAACAAATTTGCCCATGATAATTACCCCCTAATAAATCTCTAAGTGCGCTTTTCCTGCGCTCTAAGTTCATTATAGGGCGATACGCAAATTTTGTCAAATAAATGTGAAAATTTATTTCACATAACGCCTGGCTGCCGATCAAACCGTTTTCCGTCGTAGCCACCCAGCACCGCCGCCCAGCCACCGCCGGTGACAGCAAGCCCCGCCGACTACTGGCATCACCTGCAATAAAACTCTCCACTCTCCAGCCGCGTACACCGCAATACCTGCTCCTCGCTGCCCGCATCGCCGTGCAGATACGCCCAGTACTCCTCTTCTCCCACACGGCAGGCATGCTCCCAGCACAGCACCTCGCCGCCCTTGCCATCCGCTATCACCGCCGCCACGCCGCCGCTGCTCACCAGCCCCGCCGCCAGATGCTCTTCCGATGCTGCGGCACTCAGCGCCATCGTCAGGTCGCGCTCGCCGTGGTTGAGCCAGTATTCCCCGGCATCCAGCGCCAAGAGTGTGCCGTCATGCAGCGATACCAGCAGCTGCAGCGCATCCGGGTAGCAGACCACGCCCTCTACCACCGCCGCCAGCTCTACCAGCAGCGCGCCATCCAGCAGCCGCTCCTCCGTGAGCCGCATCCCGCCATAGCCCAGCTGCGCCGCGTACTGCAGCGCCTGCGCCTCCGCATCTGCGCGGGAGAGCAGCTGCGCCTCTTCCGGCGGCGCCTGCCCGCCGTACAGCGCCAGCAGCACGCCGCCCGCCTGCGATACCGTCACATAGATAGTCTGCCCGATCTCCTCCTCTTCGCCGCTGCCGTAACGGAAGAGATACGCCGGGATGGCCGCCTCTACCGCGCAGCCCTCCTCCAGCAGCAAATCCGTATAGCCCAGCTGCTGCAGATAGCCGAAGGCCGCCTGCTCCGCCGCATCGAGGCTGATGCTCTCCCGCCCCGCCAGACCGCGTACCTCCACGGCGGCAGCTTCTGCCTCATCCGCCAGCAGCCCGCGCAGCTGCAGCAGCTGCGCCGTGATGACGTCCGTTTCCGCATCCGCCGCTACCGCCTGCACCGCCGAGAGGCCGCGCTGCGGCAGCGCGTAGTCCGCCAGCGAAGTGCCATCCGCCAGCGCCTGCTCCATTTCCAGCAGCGCGGCATAGAGCAGCTGCGCTTCTTCGTAGACAGCCAGCAGCTGCTCGCGGTCAGTATCCGAGAGCGTACCGCCGCGCAGCAGCAGCTCCGTCTTCGCCTCGGCCAGCACGCTCACTCCGTGCAGCCAGCCGCTGTGCAGCGCCAGATCCTGCTGCGGCAGGGGCAGCGCTGCGGCGGCATTGGCGGCGGTGGTGGCTGCGGCGGCAAGGTCGGTCAGCAGCAGCGCCGCCTGCAGATCGGCGCAGGCCTGCAGCTTGCCCGCCGTCAGCTCTATCTGCTCCACCTGCTCCAGATAATCGTAAAAGGCGCGCTGATAGCCGTTTTCCACCGTCTGCGCCAGCACCTGCCGCTGCTGCATCAGCTCCCAGCCCCACCAGAAGCCGGCCAGCAGCGCCAGCGCCACGGTTATCGCCAGCGCCCGCGTAAGCCCAAGCCCGCTATCCCGCTTATCCTGCGTATTTTCCATATGCGCCCTCCTATATGCCAAAAACGTGATTGCCGTAGGTCACCACTACCTGCCGCGTCCAGATCCAGGAAGAGGTAGCCGTGGCGGGGTTCCAGAAGTAGAGGCAGCCATAGGTGGGATCCCAGCCGTTGGCGGCTTCCTGCGCCGCCTTCAGGCAATCGCCGCCGCTGCCGCTATTATCGAAGCGGCCATTGCCCACCGATTCCAGCGCCAGCGACTGGTAGATGACGCCGGAGAGCGTATCGGGGAAGTCGGGGCTGTTGATGCGGTTGATCAGCACCGCGCCCACCGCCACCTTGCCGATATACGGCTCGCCCTCCGCTTCGGCGAAGATGGCGCGCGCCAGCAGCGTGATGTCGCTCTGCGTCAGGCTGCCGCTGCCATTGCCGCCGCCCTCATCCAGCTCCAGCCCCATCGCCTGCAGCGTGCGCGGCCCGGCGATGCCGTCCGCCGTCAGCCCCCAGTCGGCCTGCAGGCGCCGCACCGCCGCCTTGGTAGCCTCGCCGTAGATGCCGTCCACCGCGCCGCTGTAGTAGCCAAGCTGGCGCAGATCCTGCTGCAGCCGCTCCACATTATCGCCGCGGCTGCCATAGCCTAAGGTGACCGCCTGCGCCACCTGCCCCTGCTCCATCACGGCAAAGCTGCCGATGAGCAGCACAAATAAGATAAGCAGCCCCGCCGCCCTTTTGATCAGATATTTTTTATCTCGTAGCATCAAATCACCTCACCCCTATTCTGCCGGCGACAGCCACTCTTTATGCGCTTTTTGTAAATGATAAAGAAAACAAAAAGCCCCCTTTGCTAAAGGGGGCTGGGGGATTCCGGGCACGCAGCGGATGTGGCGAGAAGCCTTGGCTCCCCCTCTGGGGGAGCTGGCAGACGCTTTAGCGGCTGACTGAGAGGGTATGCGGGCAGGCCGGGCAGTCATGGCAAGACGCCAGTGATGTTTCTTTTGATTTAAGCGGCTTCGCCGCAAGGAAAGAAACATCGAAATTGCCTACGGCAATT
>JAFXLH010000146.1 GCA_017531315.1 Bacillota bacterium | reverse complement strand
TGATGTTCCTGGTGTTCGATGTTTCCCAGTCCACTCTTGGCCCCTGGCTGGCGGATATTCTCTCCGGCTGGATCGGATCCTTCCAGGAATGGGTGGGCGGCCTTCTGGCGGATGTGCATCCGCTGCTCTACGCCCTGCTGGTGGATGGCATCATCGGCGGCGTGGGCGCGGTCGTCGGCTTCCTGCCGCTGGTCATGGTGATGTACTTCCTCATCGCCCTGCTGGAAGATTGCGGCTATATGGCCCGCGTCAGCGTGGTCTTAGACCCCATCTTCAAAAAAGTCGGCCTTTCCGGCAAATCGATCATCCCCTTCGTCATCTCCACCGGATGCGCCATCCCCGGCGTCATGGCCTGCCGCACCATCCGCAATGAGCGCGAACGCCGCGCCACTGCCATGCTCACTCCGTTCATGCCCTGCGGTGCCAAGCTGCCGGTGATCGCCCTCTTCGCCGGCGTCTTCTTCGGCGATGCGGCCTGGGTGGGTACGCTGATGTACTTCGTAGGCATCGCGCTGATCCTCTTCGGCGCGCTGCTGATCAATAAGATCTGCGCCTATAAGCCGCGCAAATCCTTCTTCATCATCGAGCTGCCGGAATACAAAGTCCCCAGCCTCAAGCGCGCCTTTATCGCCATGTGCTCCCGCGGTAAGGCCTACATCATCAAGGCCGGTACGGTCATCCTCGTCTGCAACACCGCTGTGCAGATCATGCAGAGCTTCAACTGGCAGTTCCAGCTGGTGGAAGAGGGCATGGAACACACCTCCATCCTCGCCTCCATCGCTTCTCCCTTCGCGCTGCTGCTGATCCCGCTCGGCTTTGGTGCCTGGCAGCTGGCCGCCGCCGCTGTCACCGGCTTCATTGCCAAAGAAAATGTGGTAGGCACGCTGGCCGTGGTCTACGGCATCACCAACTTCATCGATGTGGATGAACTGATCCTGATGGAAGGCGGCGCGGATGCCGTGGCGGCTACTATGGGCCTCAGCTCCGTAGCGGCGCTGGCTTACCTGATGTTCAATATGTTCACTCCGCCCTGCTTCGCCGCCATCGGCGCGATGAACTCGGAGATCAAAGAGAAAAAGTGGCTGCTGGGCGCTATCGGCCTGCAGCTGGGCACCGGTTACACGGTAGCCTTCCTCGTCTATCAGCTGGGCACCCTGCTGGTAGAAGGCCATCTGGGCAGCGGCTTCGTCCCCGGCCTCATCGCCGTAGTGGCGCTGGCTGCCATGGTGGTAGCGCTGATCCGCCATGCCAACAAGAGCCTGGAAAAGGAATATGCCCTGAAAAAAGCTGCCTGATATAATGAAAGGAGCAGCAGTATGAACGATATTATTTTAGGCGCAGTATTGCTGCTGATAGTCGGCGGCGCGCTCGCCTATATCATCCGCGCCAAACGCAAAGGCGTCAAATGCATCGGCTGCCCCGCCGCCAAAACCTGTGCGGCAGAGCGCGATTCTGCCTGCAGCGGTAATTGCAGCAGCTGCAAATACTGCGGTTAATGCAAACTAAAAGCGCCCCTCAACTGAGGGGCGCTTTTTTTGTAGCGGTTATTCGCCTACGTATTCCATGCTGTGGGAGAGGAAGACGGGGTTATCGTTTTCATCCAGGCGGAAGGTGAATACATGGTGGCTCAGCGTCTTCAGGTAAGTGCGGTCGCCGTTGCTGATATTGTTGCGCGCCGTTTCATAATCCTCTTCGGTCGCCAGGAAGCCGGTATCCAGCATACATTCGTCCATCTCCAGCGTGAAGATGTAGCCGTCTTCCGTTTCCGTGGCGCTGGCGGCAGTCAGAGCAAACATTGGCAGCTCTTTAATGCCGCTGGCTACGGCGGTGTAGATGCCATCGGCATAGTTCCAGCATTTGAACATCGTCTGATGCTCCAACTCGGTCACGCCGAAGTGCTTTTCTACCATCTCTTCCACATATTCGGCGGTCATCTTGCCCTTCTGGTCGCCCCAGTTATCAAGGTTGATGGCAAAGGCCCAGAGCAGGTATTCCGGGCTTTCCGTAGGCGCGGCGCCCGCTTCGAAGACGGGGATATAGTCGAAGCGGTACTGCATCGCATAATCGAAGAAGTAGCCGGGCAGGTCGGCGCTGAATTGTACCTCCAGCGTTTTCGGCGGCTGCGGCGTGTCATCTTTGGCGCCACAGGCGGCGAGGGAGAATACCAGCATCAGGCACAGCAATACGGTGAGCAGCTTTTTCATCGGGCGTACCTCCTTCGGTATTTTAAGTATATTGTACTACTATATATATTAGATGGCAACCGTGCGGCAAAAGTTCCCGCGCGCAGAAATAATACGCATTGCATGGCGGTGGCACAAATGGTAGAATAGAGCAAATGGTAGAATAGAGCAAACAGGGGAGGGGATGCTATGAGCGCCAGACGCTGGGAACTGACTTCCGCACAGCTGCATATTATCGCCATGGCGGCGATGCTGCTCGATCATCTGTGGGCGGCGGGGCTGCTGAACAGCCAGCTCTTTACCTGCATCGGCCGTCTGGCTTTCCCGCTCTTCGCCTTCATGATCGCCGAGGGTTTCCACTATACGCGCAGCCGCAAGCGTTATGCGCAGCGCCTGCTCTTCTGGGCGCTGCTTACGGAAGTGCCGTTCAATTTGATGCTCTCCGGCTCGGCCTTTTACCCCATCCACCAAAATGCCATCTGGACGCTGCTGCTGGGCCTGCTTAGCATCTGGGCCATCGATGCGCTGCGGCAAAAAGATGGTCTGCTGTGGCTCATTGCAGCGCCGTTCATTGGTATGCTGGGCTTCGTACTGGGCTTTTTGCTGATGACCGACTATTTCGGCGCGGGTGTGCTGATGGTGGTCTGCTTCTACCTGTTCCGCGGGCGCAAGTGGTGGTGCTTTGCCGGCCAGCTGCTGCTGCTGTACTGGCTGAATGTGGAGGTGCTGGCAGGGCTGGTCTATCCGCTGCAGCTGGGCGGATTGCAGCTGGAGCTGCCGCAGCAGGGCATCGCGCTGCTGGCGCTGCTGCCCATCTGGCTGTATCGCGGGGAAAAGGGGCACAGCAGCCGCGCCTTCAAGCTGTTCTGCTATGCCTTTTATCCGCTGCATATGCTGCTCATCTATTTATGCGGCATCATCTTTTAGCCTGCCGAAAGCTCCGCTTAAGCGGAGCTTTTTTTGTTGCCAAAGGGGCAGACAAATGCGGCAAAATATGCTAAAATAAATATTTAGCAGTATTTATTTTTGATGCGAAAGAAGGCAATTCTCTGTGCGTTCTCCCTTTGTAAAAGGTTTATATCACGGCATCCCCATTGCCCTCGGTTACCTTTCGGTATCCTTCGGCTTTGGCATCATGGCGGTGCGCGCCGGGCTGTCCGTGCTGGAGGCGGTGCTTATCTCCGTCACCAATCTCACCTCGGCCGGTCAGGCGGCGGGCGTAGGCATCATCGCCGCATCCGGCCCCTATATCGAGATGGCGCTGACGCAGCTGCTGATCAATCTGCGCTATGCGCTGATGGGTATTTCGCTCTCGCAGAAGCTGGACGATAAATTCCATACGCCGCAGCGGCTCATTACTGCCTTCGGCATCACCGATGAGATCTTCGCCGTCTCTTCCGCGCAGGAGGGCAAGGTCACGCCTGCTTACATGTACGGCATGATCTTTATCTCCTTCTGCGGCTGGAGCCTCGGCACGCTGCTTGGCGCGGCGGCGGGCAGCATTCTGCCCGGGGCGCTTACCGATGCCATGGGTATCGTGCTCTACGGCATGTTCCTCGCCATCATCATCCCCCCGGCCCGCCAGCACAAGAGCGTGCTGCTGGTGGTATGCCTGGCGGCGGCCTTCAGCGTCGCTTTCTACTATGTATTTACCGCCGTCAGCAGCGGCTTTGCCATCATCTTCAGCGCCATCGGCGCCTCGCTGATCGGCGCGTGGCTGTTCCCGGTGGCCGATGAAGCAGGGAAGGAGGCGGCCTGATGACTCTGGATATGAAAGTACTTAGCTATATCGCGGTGATGGCCGGCGTGACCTATCTGATCCGCATGCTGCCCTTCACCCTGTTCCGCCGCGAGATCACCTCGCCCTTCTTCAAGAGCTTCCTCTACTATGTGCCCTACGCCGTGCTGGCGGCTATGACCATCCCTGCCATCTTCTATTCCACCGGATCGGTGATGACGGCGGCGGTAGGCGCGCTGGTGGCCTTCGTGCTGGCCTGGTTCAATCAGCCGCTGATCGTGGTGGCCCTTTCCGCATCTGCCGCGGCATTGCTGGCCGGATTTATCTTCTGATGCGTGTTTCATACGCATATGCGCTACATTATGCATAAACTTGCGTAATTGAGCAATAAATATGCGGAAAATGTGAATAATTATGAGAAAAATCCTTGACAAAAGGGTTATTTTGAGTATCATAGATGTATATTGATTTTAAGGGGGAGCGAGCGTGCCCAAGGTATTTATCGATGGCAGCGCCGGCACTACCGGCCTGCGTATCTACGAGAGATTGAGCAGCCGCAGCGATATCGAGCTGCTGCGTTTAAGCGAAGAGCTGCGAAAAGATACCGCTGCCCGCCGCGAGGCGCTGAATGCGGCGGATATCGCCTTCCTCTGCCTGCCCGATGCGGCGGCGGTGGAAGCGGTCAGCCTCATCGATAACCCCCATACCGCCGTCATCGATACCTCTACCGCCCACCGCGTGAACGATGCCTGGGAATACGGCTTTGCCGAGTTGAGCGGCCGCCGCGAGCGCATCAGCGCCGGCAAGCGCATCGCCAACCCCGGCTGCCACGCCAGCGGCTTCATCGCCCTCATCGCTCCGCTCATCGAAGCGGGGCTGCTGGAAAAAGATGTGCAGCTGGTCTGCCATTCGCTGACCGGTTACAGCGGCGGCGGCAAGAAGATGATCGCCGAATACGAAGCGGAACAGCGCGATGTGCTGTATGAGGCGCCGCGTATGTACGGCCTCTCGCAGCAGCATAAGCACCTGCCGGAAATGGTGAAGCTGTGCGGCCTCGACCACGCCCCCGCCTTCTGCCCGGTGGTGGCGCCGTACCTGGAGGGCATGGAAGTAAGCGTGCCGCTCTTTGCCAGCCAGCTGAAGGGCAGCATGGACGATGTGAAGCAGCTCTATGCGGACTACTACAGGCAGGGGCTGGTGCATTTTGCGGCGGCGGCCGATGAAGGCGGCTTCCTTTCCGCCGGCTCGATGGCCGGGCGCGACGATATGGAGATCAGCGTACACGGCAATGCCGAGCGGATG
>JAFXLH010000145.1 GCA_017531315.1 Bacillota bacterium | reverse complement strand
GCATTCAGATGGAAACCATCTTCGGTGACGGCAGCGGCGCCGATCAGGGCAAAGGACTGGGCGGCAAGCTGATGTCCGCCGGCAAACGCGCACTGACCGGTGAAGGTCTGTTCATGACCGTCTTCCAGAACACCGACCGTACGCGCAAAGCCAAAGTGGCTTTTGCCTCTCCCATCCCCGGCAAGATCTTCCCCGTAGATCTGGATACTTTCGGCCGCACCCTGATCTGCCAGAAATCCGCCTTCCTCTGCGCGGCCAAGGGCGTTAATGTGGGCATTCACCTGCAGAAGAAGCTGGGCGCCGGTCTGTTCGGCGGCGAAGGCTTCATTATGCAGCGCCTGACCGGTGACGGCATTGTTTTCCTCAATGCCGGCGGCACCATCGTCAAAAAGTCGCTGGCGCCCGGCGAAACGCTGAAGCTGGATACCGGCTGCTTGGTAGCCATGAGCGAAACCGTAGATTATGACGTACAGCTGCAGAGTAATATCAAAAACGGCTTCCTGGGCGGTGAAGGTCTGTTCCTGGCCACCCTGACCGGCCCCGGTGAAGTATGGCTGCAGTCCCTGCCGCTGTCCCGCATGGCAGATGAGATCATCAAAGCCAGCCGCAGCAACCAGGGCGAGACCAAAGGCTTCAGCAACCCCGTTAAGGAAGTCACCGGCGGTATGGGCGGCGCTCTGGGCGGCCTGTTCAAAGGCTGATGCAGCAGACAAAAGGAGGGATAGCGTATGAAAAAACTACTTATCGCACTGCTGACGCTGCTGCTGCTCTTCTCTTTAACTGCCTGTGGCAGCGATAACAACGATCCGCCGCCGGTAGACCAGCAGCAACAACAGCAGGGACAGCAGGAACAACAGGAACAGCAGGAACAGCAGCAGCCGGATGTCAAGATCGACGAAGCGCTGGCAGAAACGTTCCTGAACACCAAAACCGGCAAGTTTTACAGCCAGTTTACCGATGGCAAAATGTACATGGAATACAAAATGACTGTTGAAGGCATGGAAATGACGGTGATCAGCGCCACCAATGGCAGCAAAAGCTATTCGGAAACGCTGATTGGCGGCATCAGCAGCGGCGCCAGCATTATTGAGGGCGATGTAATGTATACCCTGATGCCGGAAATGAAAATGGTATACAAAATGGGGCTGGGTGATACCGCGGCCAACATTGCCGGCGAAGTGATCGCGGAAGAAGACGTTGATATGGCCGACCTGAAAACCGGCACCCGCACCGTAAACGGTAAAACCTACGATACGGAAGAATGGGTAGTTGACGGAGCTGCTTCCATTATGTGCTTTGACGGCAATGAACTAAAGTACATCATCGGCGAAGCGGAAGGAATGGAAGTGGTGATGGAGATCGTCACGGCTACCAATAAAGTTGATGACAGCCTGTTTGTCATCCCGGCAGATTACACGGTAATGGATATCCAGTTCTAATTTCATAGCGGCAGAAAGGAGAGAGCTTTATGACCAGATTTTGTCTCAATTGCGGCTCGCCGGTAGAAGAGAACTCCACCTTCTGCACGGCCTGCGGTACCGCCATGGAAGCTGCTCCTGCTGCTACTCAGACTCAGCCTGCTGCGGCCCCGCCGCAGCAGGCCGCGTCGCCTTATCAGCAGGATACTAAGCAGCAATATCAGCAGCAACAGTCTTATCAACAAGCTGCGCCGCAATATACGCAAAGCAGCTATGCTGCTGAAATGCCGCCGGCCAAAGGCAGCATTTATGAACCGATCAGTGTTATGGGATATATCGGCATCAGCTTACTGATGTGCATCCCCATTGTCGGCATTGTGCTGGCGCTATACTGGGCATTTAAGAGCAAAAAAGTCAATAGGCGCAACTTTGTCCGCGCCATGCTGATCATGATGGTCGTAGCAATGATCATCTCGCTGATCTTCGGCTTCATCATCGGCGCGGCCACGCGCGGCGTCAAAGAGCTGGCAAATCAAGTACAGGATATCAGCGGCTACAGCATCAATGTGGAAGATGAACAGCAGCAGGCAGAAGGCAACAGCGGCAAGCTGGCCGGCTTGCTGGGCAAAAAGCAGCAAAACGATGATCCGCAAAATATTGCAGAAGATATCCCCTCCCCCACTGCGGATACGCAGACCGGCAGTTCCGGCAAAGAGCGCGTAGGTAATCTGGTATCTTCCCTGATCGGCGACAAAGACGAAAACACGGATGACGGCAACGATATTCTGGGCAAGATCAGCGGTCTGCTTGGCAGTGATCAGAATGATGGGGAAACCACGGTAGAACTGAGCAGTTTAGAAGGATTGCTTGGCGAAGAAGGATCCGTTGATCTGAGCGCCCTTTCCGGTATGCTGGGCGGCGAAAATGGTTCTGTTGATCTGAGCGCCCTTTCCGGCCTGCTGGGCGGCACTGAATACGAAGGCGGCGGCCTGCTGTCCGGTCTTTCCGGCCTGCTGGGCGGCAGCGGCAACAGCAATGAAGATGTGACTAATCGGGATATCGAAGAGCTGGAACAGCTGAGTGGTCTGCTGGGCGTGGAAGAAGGCGATGGTGGTCTGGGAGACCTGCTCAGCGGCGCCATTGGCATCAACAAAGAAGCGGAAGCCAATAACAGCGGCTGGCCCAAATCGCTGCGTAAGTATCCCGGCGGCACCGCCACCGCAGTAGCCTCCTATCGTACCGAGATCAGCAACACCAGCAAAGATGAAATGATGAACTATATCAGCGATTTGAAAAAAGACGGTTTCGCTTACCGCGATTTTTATGATTTTGGTATGAGCGAAGACGATATGCTGGGAATGAACGGCTGGTGGGCTACTGATGGTGAAATTTACCTGAGCCTTTCTTACTACGACGGTATTGTGACCATCGATCACACCTACGAACTACCCGACCTGAGCGGCCTCTTCTGATGGTACAGAAAGGAGCTGTAGCTATGAAAAAATTTTGGATACTATTACTGGTTTTGCTGCTGGCCATTTCTTTGACAGCCTGCGGCAATGATGACCCGCCACCGGTAGAGCAGGAGCAACAGCAGGAACAAGCTGCTCTGCCGCCCGCACCGCCGGTCAGCGTAGACCCGCCGCCCGATGAGCCAGATATTACCGTGATGCTGGATGACCTCGCCGCTGAGCTGGCTGCAGCTTTTGGCAGCTACAACGGTCAGCCGCTCCGCTGGAAGGTACTGCAGGTGGATGCAGAAAATGCCCGCGCACTGCTGATCAGCGAGCATGTGCTGGAGCTGCGCCCCTACCATAGCAGCAGCGACATTTACGGCTGGCAGAGCAGCGAGCTGTACGCCTGGCTGAACGATGAGTTTTACCACAACAGCTTTACCGCCGCCGAGCAAGCGCAGATCATCACTGACAGCGGCGCCAAGCTGCTGCTGCCCGGTCAGGATGATGTCATCAATTACTTTGCCGCAGATGAGGAACGCATCGGCTATCTGGGTGAAGATACCTGCCAATGGTGGCTGCGCGATGCCGGTGCGGAAGACGGCTATTTCATGCTGGTCGATGACAGCGGCGCCGTATACAGCAACGGCTCGGTGGCGACCAGCAGTTACGGCGTACGGCCGCTGCTGTGGCTGAGCCTGCTGCAGCTGGAAGCACCGCTCCATCCGCTAGCCCGTCTGGATGATGAGGTACCGGAATTCCACATCACATTTACCGATGAGATCGTTATCAGCTGCGAAGTCTCCCCTGCCACGCAGCTTTTGCTGCAGCAAATTCCCGATCAGTATCTGATTCTGCAGGCCGACTGGTCGATCAACTCTATGGATGACTGGAAGTGCAGCGGTGACAATGACTGGGCGGACATTTTCGATATTGATTACGGCCCCAGCGTTTGCCTGGTCAATGCTGGCGAAACGCTGGTTCAGGATTCCATCTTGCGCAGCAATTACAGCATGCCGGAGGAAAACGGCTACGCTGAGATCTGCTACGGCGTGGATGACAACGGCAACGGCTATCTGGATCTGGCCAATAACACCATTTATTTCCGCCTGCGCTTCACCGGCACCGTTGGCGAAACGGCCATTTTCTCCCCATGGACGCCGGTATTCAGCATTGGCGGCACCGGCGGCCTGCCGGGCACCGATGAGCAACCGGACACCGACGAGCAACAGGGCACCGATGAGCAAGCTGATGCGGCAGGAGTAGGCAGCGGCGCACCGGAAGGCTGGTCGGATAATGAGTACACCCGTCTGGTGCCCACTCCGGATGCAGGCGGCACCGTACTGCAAGAGGCCACCATTGCCGTGCTGTACACCATTGATCTGGATTGGAGCATGGAACAGGGCACCGAATATGCCAAACAACTGGCAGCGGCCGGCTTTGGCGAAGATGCGGCAGATAAATTTGCCGCTTATGGCTACATCGACCGTACAGCAAACGGCGTCAATGTACAGCTGCTGGATCTGTTCGGCAAGGTCAACATCAGCATTATGCCGGTGGAGTAAAAGCAAAATTCTGCCCGGTAATCCAAGAACAATAAGTGGATGTCTTGCCAACCTTATTCAGCAGAACCGGTATGACTGCGCTGAACAGACATTGTTTCCCCGACATTTATGACCTTATTTGCGCTGATAAGCCCCCTGATATTGCATCTCTCCTCCCCCCGGCTTTCAGCGCAGTAATAGATGCCTCTCCTATAATAGCAAAGCCCCCGGTTACGACCGGGGGCTTTGTATATTCTTATCTCAGATTATCTTGGTGGTCCACTTGCTGCAATCCCATACTTCGCTGACGATGTCGCGGTAGAATTCCGGCTCGTGGCAGATCAGCAGCACGCTGCCCTTGTACTCCTTCAGGGCGCGTTTCAGCTCGTCCTTGGCGTCCACATCCAGATGGTTGGTGGGCTCGTCCAGCAGCAGGATATTGCTTTCGCGGTTGATCAGCTTGCACAGGCGTACTTTCGCCTGCTCACCGCCGGAAAGCACGCGCACCTGGCTTTCGATGTGGCGGGTGGTGAGGCCGCATTTGGCCAGCGCCGAGCGCACTTCGTACTGGGTGAAGGCGGGGAAGTCCTTCCAGATCTCATCGATGCAGGTGGTGGTGTTTTCATAGTCGCCCTCCTGCTCGAAGTAGCCGATAAGCAAATTATCGCCGCGCTCCACCGAACCGGAAAGCGGCTCGATGAGGCCGAGGATGCTCTTCAGCAGGGTGGTTTTGCCGATGCCGTTGGCGCCGACCAGCGCGATCTTCTGCCCCCATTCCATCTGCAGATCCAGCGGGCGGGAGAGCGGCTCATCATAGCCGATGACCAGCTGCTTGGTTCTAAACAGCACGCGGCCGGGGGTGCGGCCCAACTTGAAGTTGAAGACCGGCTTCGGCTTTTCCGCCGCCAGCTCGATCAGCTCCATATTATCCAGCTTCTTCTGGCGGGACATGGCCATATTGCGGGTGGAGACGCGGGCCTTGTTGCGGGCCACGAAGTCTTTCAGCTCGCTGATCTCCTGCTGCTGGCGCTTGTAGGCAGCTTCCACCTGCGCCTTCTGCATTTCGTATACTTCGCGGAAGTGGTCATAATCGCCCACATAGCGGGTCAGCTTCTTGTTTTCCATATGGTAGATGAGGTTGACTACCTCATTGAGGAAGGGAATATCGTGAGAGATGAGCACGAAGGCATTCTCGTATTCCTGCAGATAGCGCTTCAGCCATGTGATATGCTCCTCATCCAGATAGTTGGTGGGCTCGTCCAGCAGCAGGATATCCGGCTTTTCCAGCAGCAGCTTGGCCAGCAGCACCTTGGTACGCTGACCGCCGGAGAGGTCGCAGACATCGTGGTCGAGGCCGAGCGCCGCAAGACCCAGCGCACGGGCTACTTCGTCCACCTTGGCGTCGATCATATAGAAATCGTG
>JAFXLH010000144.1 GCA_017531315.1 Bacillota bacterium | reverse complement strand
ATCGAGACCATGGGCGCCGTAGCTACCCGCATCATCGAACGCAACACCACCATCCCCACCGGCAAAGCGCAGATCTTCTCCACCGCTGCCGACAATCAGCCTTCCGTAGAGATCCACGTGCTGCAGGGTGAACGCCCGATGGCCCGCGATAACAAGACCCTGGGCAAATTCCAGCTCACCGGCATCGCTCCCGCTCCGCGCGGCATCCCGCAGATCGAAGTCCGCTTCGATATCGACGCCAACGGCATCGTCCACGTATCTGCCAAAGACCTCGGCACCGGCAAGCAGCAGAGCATTACCATCACCGCTTCCTCCGGCCTCTCCGATGAAGAGATCGAACGCATGATGGCCGACGCCGAACGCTTCCGCGAAGAAGACGAAAAGCGCAAGCAGGAAGTAGAGATCCGCAATCAGGGCGACAGCCTGCTCTATCAGGTAGACCACAGCCTGAAGGATCTGGAAGGCAAGATCCAGCCTGATGAAATGAGCGCCATCGAAGCCGCCAAGAAAGAGCTTTCCGATGCTCTCGCCGGCAGCGATACCGACCTCATCGACGCCAAGACCAAGGCTCTTTCCGAAGCGCTGTACAAAGTCACCGAACGCATCTACGGCGAAGCCGCTGCCCAGCAGCAGGCTCAGCAGCAGGGCGCTCCCGGCGCTGATGGCGGCGCTCAGGGCGGCGACTACTATGAAGCCGAATACGAACCGGTAGACGACGACAAAAACTGATAAACCTTTGCTGTAAGCAGGGAAAAGCTCCCGGGGTAAAGCCCCGGGAGCAGCCTGTTTATACATATAGAGGAGAACCATGACTGATAAGCGCGATTATTATGAGGTGCTGGGCGTAAACCGCGATGCCAGCGCCGAAGAAATTAAAAAAGCGTACAAAAAAGTGGCCAAGGAATGCCACCCCGACCTGCATCCGGACGATGCCAAGGCTGAAGCGCGCTTCAAAGAGGCCAATGAAGCCTTCAGCGTGCTCTCGGATGAGAACGCCCGTGCCCGCTACGACCAGTTCGGTCACGAAGACCCCACCGCCGGCTTTGGCGGCGGCACTCCCTTCGGCGGCGGTTTCGGCGGTTTTGGCGGCGGCTTTGGCGATATTTTTGAGAATATCTTCGGCGGCGGCTTTGGCGGCGCATCTGCAGACCCCAATGCCCCGCAGCGCGGCGATGACCTGCGCGTAGATATCACCGTCAGCTTCGAAGAGGCGGCCTTTGGCTGCGAGAAGGAGTTTACCGTCACCCGCATGGAAGCCTGCACCACCTGCGGCGGCAACGGCTCTGCCCCCGGCAGCCAGCGCCAGACCTGCAGCGGCTGCGGCGGCAGCGGTAAAGTACGCACCGTGCAGAATACGCCCTTCGGCCAGATGCAGCAGGTGCGTGCCTGCCCGCGCTGCAACGGCGCCGGCTCTATCATCACCAATCCCTGCTCCGCCTGCCGCGGCAACGGTCAGGTGCGCCGCGAGCGTACGCTGAAGGTAAAAGTGCCTGCCGGTGTGGATAATGGCTCGCGTCTGCGTATGGCGGGCGAGGGCGCCGGCGGCATCAATGGCGGCGGCAACGGCGACCTGTATATCTACATCACCGTCCGCGCCCATCAGCAGTTCCGCCGCGATGGCGACAATGTGCTCTTGGAGCAGGCTATCAGCTTCTCTCAGGCGGCGCTGGGCGGCGAGATCGAGGTGCCTACGCTGGAAGGCCGTGCGCGGCTCAATATCCCGGCGGGCACGCAGACCGGCTCCACCTTCTCGATGCGCGGCAAGGGCTTCCCGCGTCTGCGCGGCTATGGCAAGGGCGACCAGCTGGTGCGCGTCAAGGTCATCACGCCCACCAATCTCAGCGATGAGCAAAAAGAGCTGCTGAAGCGCCTGGCCGAGCTTTCCGGCGAGCCTAAATCCGCCAAGGCTGCCAGGGACGATGACGACAGCCTGCGCAGCAAGCTGTTTGGCAGCAAAAAGAAGAAAAAGTGATGCAAGCAAGCGACGGGCAGCCGTCGCTTGTTCTTGTTTTATGCGGCAAATGCTGTTAAGATAAGAGTATCAAGCAGAAAGCGAGCGATATTTATGAGCGAATTTATGCAGCTGAAAATAGAAGCACCGGCGGAATACGAAGAAGAATTGACGATGCTGCTCTTTTTGCATGGCGCAGAGGGCGTATCGGTAGATGATCCGGGGCTGATCGCCGAGCATCTGGAGCTGGGCGACTGGGATGCTTCCGTATTCGACGGGCAGGAGATAGAGGTGGGTCGCGTCACCCTGACCACGCTGATGGAAAATAACGAGGATACCGCCGCCGCCATCGCCGCCCTTAGCGGCAAGCTGGCCGCCTATCCTGCCACGCAGTTCTCTTATCAGGAGCAGGCGGCTTTAGACTGGCAGGAAGAGTGGAAGAGCGGCTTTGAGGTAAAGGATATCGGCCGCAATCTGCGTATCACCCCCTGCTGGCTGGATGCGGCGGATGATGGCCGCATCGAGGTACGCATCGACCCCGGACAGGCCTTTGGCACCGGCGATCACGATACCACCGCGCTGGTCTTGGCGATGCTGGAAGATTATCTTGTCCCCGGCAGCCTCGTCTTCGATGCCGGCTGCGGCACCGCTATCCTCGCCATCGCTGCCCTGAAGCTGGGCGCGGCGCAGGCGCTGGCGGTAGATATCGACCCCGTCTGCCGCGAGGCGGTGGCGGAGCATTTACAGCTAAACGGTATCGTGGAAAATCAGCTGCAGCTGATCATCGGCGACCTGATCTCTGATGCGGACCTGCGCGCCGAGTGCGCCGCCTTTGCGCCGCAGCTGATCACCGCCAACCTCACCGCGGGCCTGCTGCAGCTGCTGGCAGAGCCGCTCGCAGAGGTGCTGATGCCCGGCGGCGTGCTGCTTTGTTCCGGCATCATCCGCGATAAGCGCGAGGCCACGCTGGCGGCGCTCACCGCGGCCGGCTGGGAAGTGGTGGAAGAACGCGGCAGCACGGAATGGGTGGCGCTGGCACTGCGCCGCAAGGAGTAAGCTTATGCAGTTTGGCATTTACACTTTTGGCTGCAAGGTGAATCAGGAGGAATCTGCGGCGATGTCGGCGCTCTTTACCGCCGCCGGCTGGCAGGAGGCACCCTTCGACACCCTCGGCCTCGACTTATACATCATCAATACCTGCACCGTGACGCAGATGGCCGAGCGCAAGGCGCGCACGCTGATCCGTCACACTATCCGCGAGAATCCGCAGGCGGTCATCGCCGTGGTCGGCTGCTACGCGCAGACCGGCGCGAAAGCGCTCAGCGAGATCGAGGGCATCGACCTGATCGTGGGCGTAGACCGCCGCGCCGAGCTGCCCGCGCTGGTGGCTGCCCGTATGGGCGCTGCTGCCGAGCCGCCGCTGCTGGCGCTGGAGCGCAACGAGGCGTTTACCACCATCTCTTTGGGCAGCGGTCAGCGCCGCACCCGCGCTTATCTCAAGATCGAAGACGGCTGCGATCAGTTCTGCCACTACTGCGCCATCCCCTATGCACGCGGGCCGGTACGCAGCCTGCCGCCGAAGGATGCGCTCTATCAGGCGCAGGCGCTCATCGAAGCCGGCCACCGCGAGCTGGTGCTGACCGGCATCCATATCGGCGCCTACGGGCAGGACCTGGGCGGCGATGCCGACCTGACCGCACTCCTCACGCGCATTTTGCAGCTGAACCCGGGGCGGGTGCGCCTCGGTTCTATCGAGCCGCATCAGTTCACCGAAGAGCTGTTTGAGCTGATCGGCAGCGAGCCGCGCCTCTGCCCGCATCTGCATATCCCGCTGCAAAGCGGCAGCGACAAGGTACTGGCGGCGATGGGGCGTCACTACGATACCGCCTTCTACCGCGATCTGCTGGCACGCCTGCGCTCGCTGCGCCCCGGCCTTGCCATCTCTACCGATGTGATGGTGGGCTACCCCGGCGAGACGGAAGAGGATGCGGCGGATGTGGCGGCCTTCTGCGCTGAGTGCGGTTTCGCTTCGATGCACGTCTTCCCCTATTCCCGCCGCCCCGGCACGGTGGCAGATACGCTGCCCGATCAGGTGCAGCAGGCGGAAAAGGCGCGCCGTGCGGCTATCCTGGGCCGCCTCGCGGAGGAGCAGCGTGAAGCCTACGCGCTGGCGCATCTTGGCCGGGAGCTGCAGTTTTTGCCCGAGCGCATCGTGAAGCTGGAGGGCAGGGAGTACATCAGCGGCTACAGCGCCGAGTACATCCCGCTGCTGCTGCCCTGTGATGATGGCGAGCTGCCGCAGGATTTCGTTTCTGTCACGGGCGAAAAATATTGGCAGGGCAGCCTGCTGGTTGCAGGAAAATAAAGCGCCAAAAAAGAAAACTTAACTATTCTTATATACCCCAAAAGGAGGTTTTGTTTATGTGCATTTTTTGTATGATCGGTGAAGGTAAGATCGCTTCCAATTTTGTCTATCAGGATGAAGAGCTGTTCGCCATCCGCGACCTCTCTCCCAAAGCGCCCACTCATATCCTAATCATCCCGCGCAAGCATATCGCTTGCCTGGCCGAGGTGGAAGAGGCGGATTATCCGCTGCTGGGCCGCATCAATGCGCTGGCCATCAAGCTGGCCGAGCAGGAAGGCATCGCAGAATCCGGCTATCGCCTCACCAATAACTGCCGCCCGGACAGCGGCCAGGAAGTGCCGCATCTGCATTATCACCTGCTGGGCGGCCGCAAATTGGGCGATATTTGCTGACCCAAAGTGAAAAAATTCTAAAATCCCTGCTAAAATGGCGTTGACGAGGCCGCAATTGTGATATATAATGTACGAGTGCCGTATTTTTGCGGCTCGATTGGCTTCCATGAGGGGAGGGAAAACTGTGAGTGAAGTTCGCGTAGGTAAAAATGAGTCTTTAGACAGCGCTCTCCGTCGCTTTAAACGTACTTGCCAGAAGTCCGGTGTTATGGCTGAGATCCGCAAACACGAACATTATGAAAAGCCCAGCGTAAAGAGAAAGAAAAAGTCTGAGGCTGCCCGTAAGCGTAAGTGGAACTAAACATTCACATCAAGAGGTACTGATTACTCAGTACCTCTTTTTTATTTTCCCGGGATTTCCCGGACGAATGGGCCGCCATGCTGCGTTATCGCCGCTTGCGGTACGACCCGGTACAGCGGCGCGGCTGCTGCCTTGCCTGACGGCCTATTCGCCTCGGGAACGGGATTGAAGGGGAGAACTACAGTAGGGCGGGGGCTTGTCCCCCGCCGTTTGTATTGGTGATGGGCAGACCCCGCGCGAAGTCCTCTTGTGCTACCAAATATAGTTTTGGTGCATCCGGCGGGCGGTGGCGGGCGGGGTGGTACTACTGCTGGTAGGGCAGGGGATGCCGCGGCGCTTGCGGCGCATTTTTTGCCCCGGCGCTGCCACAATATAAAGCGTATGGTCAAAACTTGTTATCTATGGTAAAATATAATTGCGGAAAAGCTTTGCTTTTTCGGTGATATTGTTACGGTAGCTGCTGTATGCTGCCGTTATAATAGAATTATCCTGAAACGGAGGTAGAGCTTATGGAACATAAATACCGCCGCTTTTGTCTTATTATCAGTACGGCATTGCTGATGCTCTTGCTGCTGCCCGCTCTGCCCGCTGCGGCAGATGGCGTGGTGGAGATCGCGCCCGGCTT
>JAFXLH010000143.1 GCA_017531315.1 Bacillota bacterium | reverse complement strand
CTCCGGATTGCGGATAGCACCGCTGTTGACGCTCACTTTATCCGCGCCGCATTTCAGGACGCGATCAAAATCCTCGATGCTGTTGATGCCGCCGCCTACGGTGAGCGGGATGAAGATGGTGGACGCGACCTCTTTTAAGATATCCGTAAACAGGGCGCGGCCTTCCGCAGATGCGGTGATATCGTAAAAGACCAGCTCATCCGCACCGTTATCGCTGTAATACTTGCCCAGCTCCACCGGCGAAGAAACATCGGCCAGCCCTTTAAAATTCACGCCCTTTACTACCCTGCCGTCTTTTACATCCAGGCAAGGGATGATGCGTTTGGTGATCATTGTACAGCCTCCACAGCTTCTGCCAGATTGATGGCTCCGTTATAATAGGCGCGGCCGATGATAGCGCCGTATAAGCCCAGCTCATGCAGCGCGCACACGTCGCCCATATCGGAAACGCCGCCGGATGCGATGATATCCATACCGTAGCGGGCGGCAAGGTCGGCATACAGCTCGCGGTTAGCGCCGCGCATCGCCCCATCACGGGAAATATCGGTGCAGATAACGGTAGCGACCTGCAGCTTCTGCAGCCGCTCGAACAGCTCGTCGGCGGTGATATCCGCCTGTTCCAGCCAGCCCTTGATGGCGGGGCGGCCGTCCTTGATATCTACCCCTACCGCGATGCGCTCGCCATAGGTAGCTACAGCCCATTCCAGCAGCTCGGGGTCGGTGATAGCGCTGGTGCCGAGAATGACGCGGTCGATACCGGCATCGAGATAGGCGGCGATAGTCTCGCGGCTGCGGATGCCGCCGCCTACTTCTACTTTGAGCCCGGTTTCCGCCTTCACCTGCTGCACCAGCGGCAGATGCGGCGTAGTGCCGTCTTTTGCGCCCGCGAGGTCTACCATATGCACCCATTTGGCGCCGCATTTGGCAAAGTCTGCCGCCACCTCGAGCGGGTTTTCGCTGTATACGGTCATCTGCGCATAGTCGCCGTGCAGCAGGCGCACCGCGCAGCCGTTATAGAGGTCTATAGCGGGGAAAATCAGCATTTTGCCACCTCCAGTTCGGCAAAAGCGCGCAGGATAGCGAGGCCGACGCTGCCGCTCTTTTCCGGGTGGAACTGGCAGCCGTAGACATTGCCGCGCGCCACCGCCGCCGTGACATTGATATCGTACTCCGCCGTAGCCAGCAGATACTGCTGCGGGCAGACGGCGTGGTAGGAATGGACGAAGTAGACGCAGTCGCCCGGCTTGATATGGCGGAAGAGGGGGCTGTCGGGCTGGCAGAAGTCCAGCGCATTCCAGCCCATCTGCGGCACTTTCAGCTGCGGGTCAATGGCGCCGAGCAGCGGCTGCACGCTGCCGGGTATCAGCCCCAAGCCCTCGTGCTCGCCATATTCGTAGCTCTTTTCAAACAGCAGCTGCATACCAAGGCAAATGCCTAAGAGCGGCTTGCCTGCGGCGGCTTCCGCGCAGATGACATCGGCGAGGCCGCAATCGCGCAATTTTTTTGCCGCATCGCCAAAGGCGCCCACACCGGGCAGGATCAGCTTCTCGGCGGCACGGATGCGCCCGGCATCGCCGGTCACTTCCGCTTCCACACCGATGGCGGCTAAAGAAGAGCGCAGGGAAAAGAGATTGCCTACGCCGTAATCGATAATAGCGATCATATAAGCTCCTTACAGAACACCCTTGGTGGAAGGGATCTCATTGGCATAAGCGGCAGATACGGCCACGGCCTGCGCCAAAGCACGGCCTGCGCCCTTGAACACCGCTTCGATGATGTGGTGGGTATTTTCGCCGTCCAGCTGGCGCAGGTGCAGGGTCATCTGGGCATTACGCACGAAGGCCATCCAGAATTCGGCCACCAGCTCGGTATCGAAGTCCCCTACCCTGCGCGCAGGCAGGTCGATATTGCTGCGCAGCAGGCAGCGGCCGGAGCAATCCACCGCCACCAGCACCAGCGCCTCGTCCATCGGCAGGGTGATGCTGCCGTAGCGGTTGATGCCGCGCATCTCGCCCAGCGCCTGGGCAAAGGCCTTGCCGAGGGCGATGCCGATATCCTCTACCGTATGGTGATAATCTACTTTGATATCGCCCACCGCCTCGATATCAAGGTCGAAGCGGCCATGGGCGGAAAACAGCGTCAGCATATGATCCATAAAGGGGCAGGAAGTATTGATATTGCTCTTACCGCTGCCGTCTAAGTTAAGGCTCAGCTTAACTTGGGTTTCTTTGGTATTGCGTTCGATAGTGGCAGTTCTCATTTTCTACCTCCGATCAGCTCTTGCAGGGCCGCGATCAGGCGCTGCATATCTTCCTTGGTGCCGATGGTGATGCGGTTATAATCCGCGATAAGCGGCTTGCTGAAGTGGCGCACCAGCACGCCGCGCTGCTTGAGTCCGGCATATATCTCTGCACCGCTGATACTCTCATGCTTGGCAAAGAGGAAATTGGCACAACTGGGCAATACGGAAAAGCCCAGCTCACGCAGCTTTAGCGCCGTATCTTCGCGGTTTTTGATGATCTCCGCGCAGCAATTTTTGTAGTAATCTTCCGCTTCCAGCGCGGCATGGCCTGCGACCAGAGTGAGGCGGTTGATGGCGTAGGGATTGGTGGAATACTTGATCTTTTCCAGATCGGCGATAATGGCGGGCGAAGCGAAGGCAAAGCCGAGGCGTGCACCGGCCAGCGAGCGGGATTTGGAATAGGTGCGTACCACCAGCAGATTATCGTACTTGTCGATCAGCGGCAGCGCGCTTTCGCCGCCGAAATCCACATAGGCCTCGTCGATCAGCACCACATTTTCCGCATTGGCGGCCACGATGCTTTCCACCTGATCAAGACTCAGGGCGATGCCGGTGGGCGCATTGGGATTGGCGATGACCACCATGCCGCGGGCGGCAAAGTAGTCGGCAGGATCGATGCCAAAGTCTTCTTTCAGCGGCACTTCTACCGCAGCTGCGCCGTAGAGGGCTGCGTATACGGAATAGAAACCATAGCTGATAGCGGGATAAGTGACGCCGTTGCCGCTGTAGGCCATAAAGGCGAAGTTTAGGATATCATCCGAACCGTTGGCGACAAAGACATTCTCCGCCTTGACGCCGTAGGTCGCAGCCAGCTTCTCTTTCAGCTGCCTGCAGGTGGGGTCGGGATAGAGGCGCAGGTCCGCCACCTCGGCTGCCGATACGGCATCGATGACAGCCTGCGGCGGAGCGAACGGGGATTCGTTGGTATTGAGCTTGGTATAGACCATATCCCGCGGCTGTTCGCCGGGGGTATATGCATCTAGCGCCTGCAGGCGCGGAGCAAGAAATCTGCTCATTATGCTTCCTCCTGACGGATCATGGCGCTGCGGGCATGGGCAGAAAGGCCCTCTTTTTCCGCAAAGTCGCGCACATCCGTGGCCACTTCGGCCAGAGCTTCTTTGGTATAGTAGCTGAACTGCATCTTCTTCACGAAGTCATCCACGGAAAGCGGGCTGGCGAATTTGGCGGTGCCGCTGGTCGGCAGAGTGTGGTTGGGGCCGGCCAGATAATCGCCCAGCGCTTCCGGGCAGTAGCGGCCCATGAAGACAGAGCCGGCATTTTCTATCTGAGAGAGATAGTCGAAGGGATTGTCTACGCACAGCTCCAGATGCTCGGGGGCGATCTCATTGGCGATCTCGATGGCCATTTTCAGGTCGTCCACCACGATGATCTTGCCGTTGTTTTCGATGGAGGTGCGGGCGATCTCTTCACGCGGCAGCTCTTTCAGCTGGCGCTCGATGGCATCCGCCACCGCATCGGCCAGAGCGCGGCTTTCCGTGACCAGCACGGCGCTGGCCAGCTTATCGTGCTCGGCCTGCGAGAGCAGGTCTGCCGCTACATATTCGGGGTTGCTGTAGCCATCTGCCACGACCAGAATTTCGCTGGGGCCGGCGATCATATCGATGCTGACCTTGCCGAAGACCTGGCGTTTGGCCTCTGCGACAAAGACATTGCCGGGGCCGACGATCTTGTACACGGCAGGTACGCTTTCCGTACCGTAGGCCAGCGCGGCCACGGCCTGAGCGCCACCTACTTTGAAGATGCGGTCCACGCCGGCCACATGGGCGGCAGCGAGGATGGCGGGGTTCACTTTGCCGTCTTTGCCGGGCGGGGTGGTCATCACCAGCACCGGGCAGCCGGCGATCTTGGCCGGGATGGCGTCCATCAATACCGTGGAGGGGTAGGCCGCGGTGCCGCCGGGCACGTAGAGGCCGACCTTTTCGATAGGCAGCACCTTCTGTCCCAGCTGGCTGCCCTTGGGGCCGCTGATGATGAAGCTGCTGCGCTTCTGGTGGCTGTGGAATTCGCGGATGCGTTCTGCCGCTTCGCGCAGGATACGCAGGAAGTCGGCATCGACCAGCTGCAGCGCTTCTTCGATCTCTTCCATGGTCACTTCGAAGCTGTCCAGAGTGACTTTATCAAACTTTTCGCAGTATTCTTTTAAGGCCGCATCGCCGTTTGCGCGTACATTGGCGATAATATCGCTGACGATGCCGCTGACATCGGCCGCTGCATCCTTGCGGGCAAAAATCTCTTCTACCGGCGTAGTGCCGTATTCCATAATCTTGATCATGCTTCCACCACTTTCGTCATCGCCTCGGTCAGGGCGGCGATATCTTCTTTTTTGAATTTGTAGCTGGCTTTATTGGCAATTAAGCGGGCGCTGATGGGGACGATGGTCTCCACCACCTCCAGATTGTTTTCCTTCAAGGTAGCGCCGGTTTCCACGATGTCGGCGATCACGTCGGCGAGGCCGAGGATAGGTGCGATCTCGATAGAGCCGTTCAGGCGAATGATATCGATATCGCGGCCTTTGGCGGCATAATGGGCGGCGGTGATCTGCGGGAACTTGGTGGCCACGCGCAGCGTCTTGGCTGTATCGTCTTCGAAGCCGGCCTTGGCAGCCACGGCCATGCGGCAGCGGCCGATGTTCAGATCCAGCAGCTCATAGACATCCGGCGCGTATTCCAGCAGGATATCCTTACCGGCCACACCGATATCCGCCGCACCGCGCTCTACATAGATAGCCACATCAGAGGGCTTGACCCAGAAGAAGCTGACCTGCTTCTCTTCATTGGTGAAGATCAGCTTG
>JAFXLH010000142.1 GCA_017531315.1 Bacillota bacterium | reverse complement strand
CCCAAGGTAGCGCTCTAGCCAAACTGAGCTACGCCCCGATGCCTTAACTGGCAAGCACCATTAATTATAGTCGGTGGAGGCCGTTTTGTCAAGCGGCACCCCACCGATTATTGCAAAATTTAGACAGTTTTTTCGGCATAATCAGCCTAAGAAGGCTTCATGCAGAGCGCGAACAGCCTTGGCGGCATCCGCTTCCGGCACGATACAGGAAATTTTGATTTCAGAAGTAGAGATCATATCGATATTGATGCCGAGCGAAGAGATAACTTCGAAGGTTTTGGCAGCCACGCCGGGGCGGCTGATCATACCGGCGCCGACTACGGAAACCTTGGCGATGCTGTCATCCAGCTCAAATTTTTCGCCAAGTCCCCCGGCTACCATTTCGCCCAGGGCCTGCTCGATCTTATCGGCATCGGTGCGGGCGCTGATGAAAGAGAGATTCTGCTTATCATCGCTGGTCTTGCTGCCCTGAATGATCATATCCACGTTTACCTTATCCTGTGCCAGGCGGCCGAAGACGGTGCTGGCCAGACCGGGCTGATCCGGTACATTGAACAGCGTGGCACGCAGTACGCTCATATCATGCGCCACACCGGCCACGACCATTTCTTTTTCCAGTTCACCGTTCATATCCGTAACCTCCTGCACAATAGTACCCAATCTGTGGTCAAAGCTGGTGCGTACATGCAGCGTCATACCGTACTGTTTGGCCAGCTCTACGCTGCGCGGATGCAGTACGCCGGCGCCCATGGCCGCCATTTCCAGCATTTCGTCATAAGAGATGGTGTTCAGCTTCAGCGCGCTCTTGACCAGGCGCGGGTCGGCCGTGTAGACACCGTCTACATCGGTATAGATCTCGCACATATCCGCCTGCAGCTCGATGGCCATAGCTACGGCGCTGGTATCGCTGCCGCCGCGGCCGAGCGTGGTGATATCGCCATTGGGCGAAAGGCCCTGGAAGCCGGCGACTACCACGATATTGCCTTCATCCAGCTCTTTGCGTACGCGGGAGCTGTCGATATTGCAGATGCGGGATACGGCATAGGTGCCGTCCGTATTGTAGCCGGCCTGCAGACCGGTGAGCGAGATGGCCTTGTAGCCGTATTCATGCAGCGCGATGGCCAGAAGGGCGATCGACTGCTGCTCGCCGGTAGAAAGCAGCATATCCATTTCGCGGCGCGAAGGACGCGCAGAAAGCTCGCGGGACAGCATAATCAGGTCGTCCGTAGTATCGCCCATGGCAGAGACGATAACTACCACCTGATGTCCTTCATCCTGTGCTTCGCCCACACGGCGGGCGACTCTGCGGATGCGTTCCGGGTTGGCCACGGAACTACCGCCGAATTTCATTACAACTATGCTCATATCAGGTAATCCTCCGCTTCATATGGCCTTGACACCGCAGTTGTCGACGCCGGCGAAGATGATCCTTGCCTCAACATCGTTTTGGGTGAATGCTTCCCGCATTGCCGCGGCTACCGCCTGCTGGCGCTCTCTGCCGTTGCAGAAGGCGATCATGGTGGAGCCGGAGCCGCTGATGGCCGCGCCGACCGCACCTGCCTTCACGGCATTTTCCATCACCTGCTCCGCGCCGGGGATCAGCTGCATACGGTAGGGCTGATGCAGCTTATCCGTCAGCGAGGCGCCGAAAGCTTCCAGATCGCCGGTTGCAACGGAAGTAGCCAGCATCGCCGCCTGACCGAGGTTGTAGACGGCATCGGCCAGCGATACTTCCTGCGGCAGGATGCCGCGTGCCGCCTTGGTGGATACCGTCACTTCCGGCACGGCCAGTACGGTGGTGAGGCGCTTGGGCGCTTCCAGCTTGCGGCAGCCATACTTGCCGTCGCGCTTGTAGGAGATGGTGAAGCCGCCGTAAATGGCGGGAGCTACGTTATCGGGGTGGCCTTCCATTTCCACGGCCATTTCAAACAGCTCGTCGATGGAAAGCGGTTCGCCCAGCAGGTAATTGGCAGCATACATACCGCCGACGATGGCGGCAGAAGAACTGCCCATACCGCGGGAAAGCGGAATATTGTTTTCTGCCTGCAGGGAAAAGCCGGTCTTCACGCCCACTCTGTCCGCCACGCGGGCAGCGGCACGGACGATCATATTATTGGCGCCCTTGGCCAGACGCTGCTGGCCCTGCCCCTTCACAGTCACCCAGGTGTTTTCCGCCAGTTCCATTTCTATATAGTTATAATATCCCAAAGCCAGGCCAAAGGTGTCAAAACCGCAGCCAAGATTAGCCGTGGTGGCCGGGATGCGTACTTTTACCATAATACTTTTCCTTAATGCACTTCAATAATGCGCGTTGATGCTTGTCCTCAGTTTTCGTCCTTTTCAATGCGGATCAGCGTACCGCAGCCGCAGATAGCCTGCTTTTCGATAAGCGCGGTCAGCGCGGATGCCAGCTCGGTCTTGGGCATATCGCCGGTCAGCAGCAGCAGCTCGCCGTTTGCGGCGGCGCGCAGCTCGGCTACGGCGATGCCGGCAGCCACGAGGGCTTCGCGCACGGCGGCATCGGCGCCCTGCAGACGGACGAAGTAGCAGCCCTGCTCGGCATCGGCGGTCAGCACAGAAAGCTGCTTATCGAAGCGGCAGGCCACACGGCCCACGCAGCCGAGGCGGATATTGCGGGCGGCAGAGACGATATCGCCCACTACGGCGCTGCCGGTGGGCAGGGAGCCGGCGCCGCGGCCCTGCAGCATCAGCTTTTCTACCGCATCACCGTGTACGAATACGGCATTGTAGGAATCGCGCACGGCAGCCAGCGGATGGGCGGCATCCAGCAGAGCCGGATAGACCTGCGCGGTGAGCTTGCCCTCGGCGAGGCGTGCTACGCCCAGCAGCTTGATGGCGCAGCCCAGCTCTTTGGCAGCGGCGATATCTTCGGCGGTGATCTTGGAGATGCCCTCTACCACCACCTTGTCATCGCTGACGAAGCAGCCGTAGGCCAAAGAGGCCATGATGGCGACTTTGCGCGCGGCATCGAAGCCTTCCACGTCATTGGTGGGGTCGGCTTCCGCATAGCCCAGCTCCTGAGCCATTTTCAGCGCGGTGGCAAAATCGAGGCCGTCTTCGCTCATTTTGGTGAGGATATAGTTGGTAGTGCCGTTCAAAATGCCGGCGATCTTGACGAAGTTATTGCCGACAAGGCTTTCGCGCAGAACCTGAATGATCGGGATGCCGCCGGCTACGGAAGCTTCGAAGCACAGCTCGGTGCCGTGTTCGGCAGCGATGGCGAACAGCTCGTCCCCATAAGCGGCGATCAGGTCTTTATTGGCGGTGACCACGCATTTGCCGCTTTTCAGGGCGGTGGCGACGATGGTTCTGGCCAGGCCCTTGCCGCCGACCAGTTCCACTACGATATCGATTTCCGGGTCGGTGATCAGATCATTCCAGTCATCGCTGACGATAGTATCCAAACCCAGCTCATCGCACAGAGCCTGAGCCACTTCCACGCGGCGGTCGGCGATACGGCGTACTTTTACCGGCACGGCGCGCTCGCTGATGCGGTCGGCATTGGTGGCGAGAATGCGGATAGTACCGCCGCCAACCGTACCGGCGCCAACTACGCCTACATTGACCGGTTTAACAGTATTAGTCATAACTGCTCCTCCTTGAAAACGCCAAATTACGGCAGAATAATTTACCCAATAGTATAGCAAAAAACGCCACTATACGCAAGCATAAAAAAGCACTGCCCGCATAATACAGGCAGTGTTTTTGCCTATTTTTGTCTGCCGCAGCGCCACAGGCGGGCGGTGAGCCACAGGCCGCCCACGGCGATGGCGACCACCAGCGTACCGGTGATGGCCCAGAAGGCCTCCGGCAGGATGAGGATGATCTCATCGGTGCGGTAGCTGAACAGCCAGTTGGTCTTGCCGGGGAAGCAAACGGCGTGGAAGAAGGTGAAGAGGCTCCAGAAGTCGATCAGCGCCCATATGCCCAGCACCAGCCCCAGCAGCGTTACCGCTGCCGCAGCGATGGCGGCGGGGTTCCTGCCGCAGAAGTGGTGCAGGCGTAGCTTATCCTGCCGCAGCAGCACGGCAGAGACAGCCAGCAGCAGCGCCGATACCGCCAGCGCGATCAGGGCGCCGCGGAACAGCGGGATGCAATCGGCGAAGTGGCTCATGCCGCTTTCCGACCATTTCAGCTGCCCGGTGGCAAAGGGCGCGCCCAGCAACAGATAGTCCATCACATCATTATAAGCTTCGTGTATCACTTCCGTGCTGAAGCCGGTCTTCTCGCTGAGGCGCAGCAGCCGCGCCATCAGGTAATAATAAGGGCGGCAGAGCAGCGGCACCGCCACCGCCAACGCAAACCAGAATACAGCCAGCAAGGCGGAATACAGCGCAGATAAGAGTTTGCTTGCTTTCATAGCTACTTTCCTTTTTACCAAAGTGCTACTATGATACCCAGAAGCTTGATATTTACAATGCAAAAGCACCGCCCAAAGACGGTGCTTTTAGTATTACAGTACGATATTACAGCACGATGCAGATGACGCCGCCGCCGTTTTCGTTGACGATGCGCTGCAGCGTTTCCTGCAGCTTTTCCTGTGCATCTTCGGGCATACGGTACAGTTTGCCGGAGATCCCTTCGGATACCAGCTCGCTCAGGGATTTGCCAAAAACATTGGTGCTCCAGATCTTCTGCGGGTCGTCTTCAAACTCATCCAGCATATAGCGCATCAGCTCCTGACACTGATGCTCGCTGCCCACCAGCGGCGTGATCTCCGTGGAAATATTGGCGCGGATGATGTGGTAGCTGGGCGCGGAAGCCTTCAGCCGCACGCCGAAGCTGCCGCCTTGCTTGAACAGTTCCGGCTCTTCCAGATACATCTCATCCATGCGCGGAGTAACTACGCCATAGCCGTGCTCGTAGACCTCGCTCATCGCATCCTTCATCTTATCCCATTCGCGCCAGCCGCGGCTGAATTTGCGGATGGCCGGCAGCAGCTTCGCCTCGGAATCGATGGTCTCTCCGGCGTATTCGCTCAGCACCTTGTAGAACAACCCTTCTGCCGCTGCCACGCCGATCGAGGCAACGCCGCTGCCCAGCGACATATTATTGAGCGAGATATTGCCGGTCAGCCCCTCGATGGTCAGGTCTGCCAGCAAGGCCGGGATATCGCGCACCTTGTGCACGGCAGAAACAGCCAGCGCCACCCCCTGCTCAAGGCGGCTGCGCAGCGGATGCTCGCGTTCCAGCTCCTGCACCCACGGCGGCAGCATGATGTTGATCTCGCTGATCGGGAATTCGTACAGCGAGGCATTGAGTATATCCAGCAGGTCGGCTTCGCTCAGCTCGGCGGCATTGATGGGCAGCACCGCCACGCCGTAGTTTTCTTCCAGCATCTGCGCCATCGCCAGCGTCTGCTCATCCTGTGGATGCACGGAATTGAGCACGATGACGAACGGTTTGCCTAATTCCTGCAGCTCGCTGATCACGCGGTCGGCGGCTTCATTGTAGTTTTCCAGAGGGATATCGCCGAAGCTGCCGTCGCACAGCACCACGATGCCGATGGTGGAGTGTTCGGCGATCACTTTGCGCGTACCCACCTCGGCTGCCTGCGAAAAGGGCACCTCTTCGTCAAACCAGGGCGAGCTGACCATGCGCGGGCCGTTTTCATCTTCGAAGCCCAGCGCCCCCTCTACCCCATAGCCCACGCAATCCACCATCCGCACCCGCATATCCAGCCCCTCTGCCACATTGAGCGTGACCGCCTCGGCGGGGATGAATTTGGGCTCGCCGGTGGTGACGGTGCGGCCGGCGGCAGAGAGGGGCAGCTCATCCACCGCACGCTGGCGCTGATGTTCGTCCTCGATGCGCGGCAGCACCAATGCTTCCATAAATCGCTTGATAAACGTGGATTTGCCGGTGCGTACCGGGCCCACCACCCCCAAATAAATATCGCCGGCCGTGCGCGTAGCTATATCGCGGTAAATATCCATACCCGTATCCATATTTGCTTCCTCCGCTTTCACTTGTTGCTTATCTTTATGTAGCAGGCGGCGGCAGTAGCACCGGGCCGGGGACAAAATTTTGCGTTTCGGCACATAAAAACGGCAGGGGTTCTCTCCCCTGCCGTTGCTTTTTCTCTTATTCGGCTTTTTTGCTGCGCAGCATCAGCAGATCCGGTACGGTTTCTACCGGGCATTCTTCATACAGCACCCGATAGAGGCAGCTGATGATGGGCATATCCACGCCGTACTGCTGCGCCAGGCGGTAGGTGGCATCCGTAGCGGTGATGCCTTCTACTACCATGTGGCTCTCCTGCAGCACGCGATGCCAGTCGCGGCCGCGGCCTATCTCTACACCGGCGCGGAAGTTGCGGCTGTGACGGCTGCCGCAGGTAACGGAGAGATCGCCTAATCCGGCCAGCCCGTAGAAGGTGGAAGTCTCGCCGCCCATGGCCACGCCCAGGCGGGTCAGCTCGGCCAGACCGCGGGTGATCAGCGCCGCGCGGGCATTATCGCCCATACCGAGGCCTTCCAGCACGCCGGCACAGATGGCGATGACATTTTTCACCGCGCCCGCTACCTCTACACCCACCATATCGCTGTTGGTATAGACGCGCAGGGTCTGGTTCATAAACACATCCTGCGCCAGCTCGGCGGCGGCCATATCATCGGAAGCGGCCACCACCAGCGTGGGCAGCTTTCTGGCTACTTCTTCCGCATGGCTGGGGCCGGAAAGCACTACCAGCGGATTATCCGGCAGATAGCGGCGGATGACCTGCGAGAGGCGGCTCAGATCCTCCAGATAGAAGCCCTTGGCCGTATTGACCAGTACCGCATCGGCGCGTACCAGCGGCGCGATGCGCTCGCACAGCGAAGCGACCGCCTGCGAAGGCACGGAAAGCACCACCATATCCGCATCGCAGACACATTCCAGCTGCGTGGTGCAGGCAAGGCGCGGCGAGAGGCGCAGCTCCGGCAGCAGGTCGGCATTGCGGTGCTTGGTGTTGATCTCCAGCGCCTGCTCTTCGCGGCGGCACCACAGGGTCACATCATATTCCTTATCACATAAATGGGCAGCCAGAGCGGTGCCCCAGCTGCCTGCGCCTAATACGGCAATTTTCATTCAATTCCTCCTATCTGTCGCGTCCAGCGAACAGATACTTGGGCGCGCGGTTTTCGCAGCCTTCCAGAATACGCTGGAAGTTGCCGCGATGGCGCCAGACGATCATCGCACCGATGATCGGCACGCAAACATTATAGAAGGGGCTGATATTGGCCAGCACCACAAAAGCCACAACGCTGATGGTGGCGGTGACGGAAGCCAGCGAAACGTAACCGGTGGTAACGCGGACGATGATCCACACCACCGCAGCCATCAGGCTGCTGGGCGGGAACAGCGCCACGGCGATGCCCACGCCGGTAGCTACGCCCTTGCCGCCTTTGAACTTGAGCCAGACCGGATACAGGTGGCCGAGGAAAGCAGCCATACCGCCGGCCATCGCCCAGAACGGGCCGGCCAGGTGCATACCGATAAGTACGGCAGCAGCGCCTTTGACACTGTCATAAACAAAAGACAGGCCACCGACGATCGGCCCGGCAGCACGCTTGGCATTGGTAGAACCAACATTGCCGCTGCCGATGGTACGCAGGTCTTTGCCGGTGAACAGCTTGACCAGCACGAAGCCCATGGGGATGGAACCGGCCAGATAGCAAGCCAATATGAACATCAAACCATTGAAAAAGGTCATTTTACCTCCTGTTAAACCAAATGTTTACCAGCGAGTAACAAAACTTATGGCTATAAGTTTTTCAAATACTTCTATTCAAATATATTAAACCATACTTTTATCCAGAATACAATGGTTTTAAGGTGAAAACTTCAAAAATTTTAAGTTTATATTTCCGTTCAGTCTTCACTTTTCTCACGTTTGCGCCAGATCAGCGAAATAGGCGTACCGGCAAAGCCGAAAGCTTCGCGGATCTTGTTTTCCAGATAGCGCGCGTAGGAGAAGTGCATGATCTCCGGATCATTGAGGAAGACCACCAGCTTGGGCGGCTGTACGCCTACCTGAGTTCCGTAGAGGATCTTGAGGCGGCGGCCCTTGTCGGTGGGCGGCGGATTGATGGCCACGGCATCGCGCAGTACTTCGTTGAAGCGGGCGGTGGGGATGCGGCGGGTGGCCTGTTCAGAGATGAAGTCTACCAGCGGCAGGATTTTATCGCAGCGCTGGCCGGTTTTGGCAGATACGAAAATGGTGAGCGCGTAAGAAGCAAAGCCAAGCTCTTCCTTGATCTGCTTTTCGAACTTGTTCATCGTCTTTTCGTCTTTTTCCGGCAGGTCCCACTTATTGACCACGATCAGGAGGCCCTTGCCGGCTTCATGCGCGTAACCGGCGATATGCTTATCCTGCTCGATGATGCCGGCAGAGGCATCGATGACCAGCACCGCCACGTCACAGCGGTCGATGGCATTCATGGAGCGGGAGACGCTGTAGAATTCGGTAGGTTCGTTGACACGGTTTTTGCGGCGCATACCGGCGGTATCAATGATCAGATACTCTTTATCGCCACGCTTGAGGCGGGTATCGATGGCATCGCGGGTAGTGCCGGGCACATCGGAAACGATGACGCGTTCCTGACCCAGCAGGCGGTTGGTCAGCGAGCTTTTGCCGACATTGGGGCGGCCGATCAGCGCCAGCTTTACTACGTCGCCTTCATCATCATATTCACCGGCCTTGGGGAAATGCGCGATGACCGCATCCAGCAGGTCGCCGATATTCAGCGCCTGAGAAGCGGACAGCGGGATGGGGTCGCCGAGGCCCAGCGAATAGAATTCGTACATGGCAGAAATATCGGTAGAAAAGTTATCTACTTTATTTACAGCCAGTACCACCGGCTTGCCGCTGCGCAGCAGCAGCTTGGCTACGTCGTCGTCATCGGCGGTCATGCCGTCCTGATAGCTGACGACGAAAATAATTACCTGTGCTTCTTCGATGGCCAGTTCGGCCTGCTGTTTTACTTTACCGGCGATCACACCGGCATCGGTATTGAACTTGATGCCGCCGGTATCGATAAGCGTAAATTCGTGATTCAGCCATTCCGCATCACGGTACAGGCGGTCACGGGTAACGCCGGGCAAGTCCTGCACGATAGCGTCACGGGAGCCGATGATGCGGTTAAACAGGGTGGATTTGCCCACGTTTTCACGGCCGACAATGGCTACGGTAGGTTTCATTCTTCTTCCTCTTCCTCTATATATTCTTCGTCTTCGATGTATTCACAGATGACGCCGTAATCTTCATCATCATAATCGAAGTCGGCATCAAAATCTTCGTCCGGTTCTTCTTCCGGCAGGCGGAACAGCTGACGCAGCAGCCCCGCGCCGTTATTCAGGTTGATTTCCAGCTCCTGCCCCAGCCCGGCTTCCACCTCTTCCAGCGTCAGGTCGTCAAGGAAGATGTCCTCGTCGAACTTGAGCATATTGGTGGGGATGAGCAGGCGCTCGTACTTGCCGCGCGGCACCTGGCGCAGGATGTCGCTGCCGGTGATAAGGCCGCTGGCGGTGACGGATTCGCCGTAGAACTCGCTGACCAGCGGCAGTATATCCAGCTGCAGGCCCTGCACCTTTTGCAGATCCGGCAGCAGCTGACGCAGCACCGCCGCGCCGTTGATGCCGGTGACCAGGCCGATCGGCCCGCCGTCATAACTTTCCGGCAGCTGATGCAGCGCGCTCTGCCACTGCTGGTGGAACAGCGCCGCCATACCGACGCCGTTTTCGATCTGCGGGAAGCCTTCATAATGCGCCGCGGGCGGGAAAGGGCGGCCGGCCTTGATGTAGAGCTCATCGGCAATGTAGACCAGCGAGGTGCCGTATTTGGCACGGAACTCGGCCTGACGCGCTTCCACCGCATCGATCAGCTCGGCGGCTTCCTGCGGCGTGAACAGGCGCAGGTCATCTTTGGTATTGAACTTGGTGAGCCCCACCGGCACTACGGCGATGGAAATGACGCCGGGGTAGAGCGCAGAGAGGTCGTCGAGGCTCTTTTGCAGATATTCTCCGTCATTGATACCGGGGCAGATCACCAGCTGCGTATGTAGTTCGCAGCCGATATCGATCAGCCGCTGCAGCGTGGGCATCACTTCGCGGGCGCGCTTGGTGCCCATCAGCTGCTCGCGCAGGTCGGCATCGGTGACATGCACGGAGAAATAGAGCGGCGAGAGATGCAGACGCTCGATGCGCTGGAAATCCTTTTCGATAAGGTTGGTGCCGGTGATGAAGCTGCCCTCCAGAAAGGACATGCGGTAATCGTCATCTTTCAGCAGCATGCTGGGACGCGGATCCGGCTGCAGCTGGTCGATGAAGCAGAAATGGCAGCGGTTGGCACAGCTGCGGATGCGGTCGAACACATTGGCGGAAAACATGATGCCAAGCTCCTCTTCCTCATCCTTTTCCACTTCGCAGTAGTAGGTCTCGCCGTCGGCCGCCAGCAGCTCCAGCTGCAGCAGCTCATCGGCAGAGAGGAAATTATAATCGATGATATCTTCCAGCGGCTGGCCGTTGATGGAAATCAGACGGTCCCTCACTTCGATACCCAGTTCTTCGGCAATACTGCCGGGCAAAATGCCGGAAATAAGGCCACCTTTTTCCCTGGCCAACACACTCACCTCCGCAAAAAGTGCATAAGAGTACATAATACTCCTATTATTGTACCCTATATTATCCACTATTTTACGGATTTAGTCAAGTATATCTGCGATATCTGCCCCGGTAGCAGGAAAAATAAAATCCCCCGCTTATTGCGAAGGGATCTTGTCGGCACCATTTCTGCTTTTGCTAGCGGCACTATTTGGCCATAGGAGTAAAATCTATCACCTCGCCCGACTTGCTGTGTCCTGGCGCCAAAAACCGCCCCGCCGCCAGCCAGCCGCAGCAACAGAGGCAGGTGAGGCAGATGTAGTTGAGCGTGGTCGCGCCGGCCACATCCGCCAGCTGCGCCTGATAGCCAAGGTACAGCGCCGAGAGCAGGTCTGCCGCAAGCAAGCCCAGTATCGCCCCGGCCAGGCTGGGTGCGAGGCGCTGCCCCGCCAGTACCGCCAGCGCCGCCGCAAACAGCGGCAGCAGCCAATGCAGCGAGATGGGCGAGCGCCCCAGCTGCCAGAATACGCCCAGCGCCGCCGCCACAGCCAGAGCCGCCACAGCCGCTGCCGCCAGCAGGCCGCGCCACAGATTGCCGCGCTCGGCGAAAAGCAGCCATGCCCCGCCCAGCAGCAGCAAGGCGGCGGAAGGCAGGTTGATGCCGGCTGCGGGTGTGAGGCGGATCACGCCGCCGCCCAAGAACTGCGCCAGAAGCAGCAGCATCAGCCAGATCATCAGCTGAGCATAGCTGCAGCGGCAGGCCGCAACCAGCTTATCAAAAGGCCGTACCTGCAAATAGAGGCCGATGGAAACAGGTATGATAAAGGCAATGCCCCAGGCAAAATCCATTGTTTACTCCCCTGCCCTAAGCTTTTGCCACATATTATGCCCGCATTTTGCCGCCGCTACACAAAAAGAGAGATGAGCGAATGCTCATCTCTCTTGAATAGCAGAAATTATTCTTCTACCGGAGCTTCTTCTACGGCTTCTTCAGCGGGAGCTTCTTCTACAGGAGCGGGCTGGGTAGCTTTGATGGAGAGGCTCATACGTTTGGCTTCGGGATCTACGCCGAGAACCTTGACTTCGACTTCATCGCCGGGTTTGACGACGTCTTCGGTCTTTTCAACACGCTTGTGGGCGAGCTGGGAAATGTGTACCAGGCCTTCTACGCCGGGTTCGATTTCCAGGAAAGCACCGAAGGAGGTGGTACGCATGACTTTGGCAGTCAGGGTAGCGCCTTCCGGATACTTTTCGGCAGCGATGCTCCAGGGGTTGGGGGTCAGCTGCTTGAGGCCGAGGCTGATCTTTTCGTTTTCCTGATCAACGGCCAGTACGTATACATCCAGTTCATCGCCTTCCTTGAGCAGATCGGAGGGATGATTTACACGGTACCAGGCCATTTCGGATACGTGGAGCAGACCGTCTACGCCACCGATATCAACGAAAGCACCAAACTTGGTCAGGCGGCGAACAGTACCCTTGCGAGTCTGGCCTTCTTCGATTTCGGCCCAGGTCTTAGCCTTCTGTTCTTTGGACAGGCGGCGCAGAACATGTTTGGCAGACAGAACCAGCTTGTTGCTGTGCTTGTCGCATTCGATGATCTTCAGGGTCAGTTCCTTGCCAACATAGGAGGCGAGGTCTTCAACATAGCCGAGGCTGACCAGAGAAGCGGGGATGAAGCCGCGGATGCCGACATCGACCAGCAGGCCGCCCTTGACGACTTCCACAACTTTACCGGTAACGGTTTCATCAGCAGCCTGTTTGGCGATCAGCTTATCCCAAGCCTGTTCCTGGTCGATGCGACGCTTGGAGAGTACGGGATAACCTTCCTGATTTTCGCGGCGGATAACGAGAACTTCGATCTCATCGCCTACGTGGAACAGTTCGAGAATGCGGCCGGCTTCTTCGCGGGAGAGTTCGGCGGAAGTGAGAACGCCTTCGCTCTTGCTGCCGATGTCTACCAGCATTTCGTCCTGCTTAACCTGAACGATGACGCCCTTAACGCGGGAACCGCGACGGATTTCCTGCATCATGCCGTATTCACGGGCGAAAGCGTCCTGATCGTCCTCTTCAACAACAGAAGCCTTATCTTCGGCTACCTCCTCTGCTGCGACGGGGGTTGCCTCGTCAAGAGCCACTTCCGGCTCAGTAATGTTTTCTTCCGGGATAACTACCTTTTCCATTTCTTCCATTGCAACAATAACCTCCTCAATAATCCAATCTGGGGTCGAAGCGCCGGCGGTAATGCCAATTTTACCGGCGCCCCGCACAATATTCCAATCCAGATCCCGCGCACGCTCTGCAAGCAGTACGTTAGCACAGGATTCCGCGGATATTAGTGCCAATCTTTTGGTGTTGGCGCTGCTTTTGCCGCCAAATACTATCATCAGGTCGGCCCATTCGGCCAGTTCGCGCACCGATTGCTGACGGGCGCGGGTCGCAGCGCAAATGGTGTTTTCTCTGCGTAATCCGTCCGCCTTGCGGGCGAGGATCATGCAGATCTCCGTAAAGTTTTCTTTGGTTTGCGTGGTTTGGGAGATGACCCCCACTTTGCCGCTGATATCCAGCTCGGCCGCCGCTGCGGGATCGGGCACCACCACGGCGCCTTCTCCGGCCCAGCCCAGCAGGCCCTGCACTTCCGGATGCCCCGGCTCGCCCACGATCACCACGCGGTAACCGGCTTCTGCCAGTTCCTGCGCCTTCAGCTGCGCTTTACGCACCAGCGGGCAGGTGGCGTCCACTACGGTGAGCCCTTTGGCCTCGGCTTCCCGCATCACCTGCGGCGCTACGCCATGGGCGCGTATCAGCACCGTACCATGCTCTACCTCGTCCAGCGTGTTTACGGAGCGCACGCAGTCGCCGAGGCGGGCCAGTTCATCCGCATTATGGATGAGTGGGCCGAGTGTGGTGATGGGATGCCCGGCTTCGCGGCTGCATTCCACCGCCATATCGATGGCGCGGCGCACACCGGCACAAAAACCACTATGTTCGGCAAGTCTGTATTCCAAAAAACTGCCTCCTAGTTATAGCATACCTAAATAAGTCTATTTCTACCTACAAGAAAAATTTCCTGCAATAAAAACAAACAAATTTGTTTGATATTTACAAATTATTTGTCGATTTGCGACGTTTCGCTGGGCGCGGCCTCGATACGCGGCGATTCGCCTTCGCCATAGCACTGGTCTACCAGTTCCTGCACCGCAGCGCGCAGCTGCTCAGAGACCATATCCATGTTCTCTTTGGTCGGGCGCAGGCCCTCTTCCAGAATGATCGGCTTGCCGATACGCACCTGGATCTTGTGCTTGCCGGGGATGAACAGATAATGCATATCGCGCACCGCCAGCGGCACGATCGGCACGCCGGCGCGGATAGCAAGAAAAGCGGCGCCGTTCTGGAACGGCTCTACCTTACCGGTATTGTAGCGGTGGCCTTCCGGATAGAGGAAGATGCTGTCGCCTTCTTTGAGGCGGTTCAGCATACCGCGCAGCGCAGCCAGCTCCTGCTTATCGTCTTCCAGCAGGATGGCGTTCATATTGCGGGAGAACCAGTTGAAGATGGCATTATCGCGCAGGCCGGCTTTGCCGATATAAGTAACATGATAGGGGAAAGCCGGGATGGTCAGCAGCGGGTCTACCGCCGCATTGTGATTGGAGATGATCAGCACCGGGCCTTCTTTGGGCACATTTTCCAGACCGTAGGTCTTGCCGCCGCGAATGAACTTGACGAAGCGGGCGATCTGGCGCACGACGCGATAATACAGATTGATATACGGGTCTTTTTTGCTCATCTGCACCTCACAGCCTGCTTATTTCTTTTCTGCCAGCTTCAGGATGCCGGCCACCGTTTCCTCTATAGTCAGCTCGCCGTTATCAAATTCCACGGCGTCATCAGCCTTGCAGAGGGGAGATTCGGCGCGGTTCATATCGCGGTTATCGCGGATGACCATTTCGCTGGTCACATGCTCCAGCGTATCCGTGCTGCCCTTGGCCTGCAATTCGAGGAAGCGGCGCATCGCACGCACTTCCAGCGCGGCGGTGAGGTAGATCTTGCATTCCGCATCCGGCAGCACCTTGGTGCCGATATCGCGGCCATCCATCACTACGCAATGCTCGGCGGCCATACGGCGCTGCTGAGCGACCAGCGCGCGGCGCACCCCGCCAAAGGCAGAGGCGGTGCTGGCGGCCTGCCCCACATCGGGACGGCGGATCTCGGCGGTAACTTCTGCGCCGTCGCAGAAGACGCGGCAGACGCCGTCATTGTAGCTCAGCTCGATGCGCAGCTCTTCGGCCAGCTTAGTCAGCGCGGCTTCGTCTTCCAGCGAGATGCCGCGATCCAGCGCTACCATGCCGACTACGCGGTACATAGCGCCGGTATCCACATATATGTAGCCGAGACGGCTGGCGATCAGCTTGGCGATGGTGCTTTTGCCGGCGCCGGCCGGGCCGTCGATGGCGATCTGGCGGGCATAAGTTTTCTGTTCAGTCATATATAACAACCTTTCGCTGATGATATTACTGCAGTTATTCTTCGTCCAGCACGGCGCGATGAGCGAGGCCGATGGCCACATCATCGAGATGGATCATGCCGATGGTAAAGAATACCGCCACGCATAAATGCCCACCCTGACGCGCTACGCCGATCTTGCCGCCGAAGTTGAGGCCGAAGGAGCGGGATGCCACCTGCGCCAGCGCTTCACGCGCGGCACCGGCCACAGCGCCTTCTTCCACGTGGGTATCGCGGATGACGCCCTCACGCTTGGCGCCGACCACGGCACGCTCGATGATCTTGGGGATGGCGGTGCTGGCTTCGCCGCCAAAATCCATAGCAGCGACGCGCACGCCCTTCTGCAGCAAAGCCTGCTTGAGCTGGCGTTCATCTTCTCTGCTGGTGGTGGTTGCCATGTGGATGGCGGCCAATGCCACATTCTTACTGCTACCGGTAGTCATGGCGGACAACTCCTTTCCGATTGCGGCAATAGCTGCCGTAATGTCTACCGTTCATTGTAACAGATTTCGCGCCGTTTCACAAGCTATTTGAAGTGTATTTTGCCCAAAGCCACCAAATCGCCCTGCGTAGTTACCTGCATGGTAAGCAAATCGCGGTCCACCCCGGCGGAAAGGGCGGTCACGTAGAATTCCAGCTGCCGCAGATAGGCGCTGCCGTCTATCGAGAGCACATCGCCCTCATGGATACGCAGCAGCACCTCGCCACCGCCAAAATCTGCCGCCACCTCGCCGTTTACCAGCAGATAGGCCTGCTCCAGCGAAGTGCCGTCCATGCTGCTGATGCGGATATTGCCAAACAGCCCGTCGGTCACGGCGGCGGGGCGGCTCTGCCAGTAGCTTATCCCCTGCCCCGGCAGCTCTTCGGCGGCCAGATGCAGCAAAGCGGCTGCCGATGCGGTAAATATCACCGCGATGACCAGCATCCGCGCTGCAAAAGCCATTAACCCACGCATAGCATCACCTCCGCCGCTATTTTGCGCGGCAGCCGACGCAGGTATGCAAAAGGCGGAGCCTGCGCTCCGCCTTTGGTGTGACAATAAGTGTTGCTATGTTCAGATCTTGATCTCGCCGGCGATGATCTTCTTGTAGTCTTCGAGATTCTTCTTCAGCAGATTGGGGATATCGAGGCCATAGGGGCATTTGCTCTTGCATTTGCCGCAGTTGAGGCAGCCTTCGATCTTGGCCATTTTTTCCTGCGCGGCTTCGCTCATCAGCGCGGCAGACGGGGAACGGCGGATCATCAGCGACATACGGGCGCAGTCGTAGATGACGATGCCGGCCGGGCAGGGGCAGCAGTAGCCGCAGCCACGGCAGAATTCGCCGTCCAGCTCGGCGCGGTCGGCATCGATCAGCGCTTTGATCTCGTCGGTCATCGTGGGCGGGGCGGCAAAGTAGGAGAGGAACTCATCCAGCTCATGCTCATGCTGGATGCCCCAGATGGGTACCAGATTATCGAACTGGGAAGCCCAGGCATAGGCCGCAGCGGAATTGGTGATCAGGCCGCCGGAGAGGGACTTCATGGCGATGAAGCCCATATTATGCTCCTTCGCCTTATTGACGATCTCGATGTCCTTATCGGAAGAGAGATAGCTGAAGGGGTACTGCACGGTCTCATAGAGGCCGCTTTCGATGGCTTCGTGGGCTACGCTCATCTTGTGGCAGGTGATGCCGATATGACGGATCTTGCCCTGCTTCTTCGCTTCGACCATGCACTCATAGAGGCCGGTGCCGTCATCGGGGCGGAAGCACTGCTTGGCCAGGTGGAACTGGTAGATATCGATATAATCGGTACGCAGAGTTTCCAGCGATTTTTCGAGGTCGGCCCAGAACTGCTCCGGAGTCAGGGCGCGGGTCTTGGTAGCGATGAAGATGTCGCCGCGCACATCGGCTAAAGCAGCGCCGATCTTGGCTTCGCTGTCCGTATAGGCGCGGGAAGTATCGAAAAAGCGCATGCCGCCATCATAAGCCTTGCGCAGGATACGCACTGCATCTTCCATCGGCGTGCGCTGGATGGGCAGCGCGCCAAAAGCATTCTGTTCTACGGTGATGCCGGTTGAACCCAAAGTAACTTTAGCCATAACGGTACCTCCATAATGCAAAATTATCAGCAACAACTGTTAAGTATATTCTATCATACCTGCAGCGCCTCCGCAAGCATTTGTGGCGTAAAGGGGCGCAGATCGGCCACTGCTGCGGTATCCTGCAGGCGCTTTTCCATCCAGATCAGATCATACCAGCGGCCGAACTTATTGCCGCAGGCGGCAAAGTGGGCGCATTTGACAAAGCCCATCTTTTGGTGGAACAGCTCGCTGTCATTGGTAAGATAGGGGTCGCCCGCTTCTGCCGTGGCGATGCTGGCATACATCACCACCACGCCCTGCGCCTTCAGGCAGCGTTCCAGCGCCGTGTAGAGAGCGCGGCCGGCGCCGCTGCGGCGCACATCTTTAGCCACATATACAGAAACTTCCACCGACCAGGTGAAGGCGGCACGGCCCTCATCCTTGAACTGGCAGGCATAGGCATAGCCGATCACCCTCCCCTGCTCATCTTCGGCGACCAGATAGGGGTAGCGCTGCTGCAGATGGCGGATCAGCGCCGCCTCTTCCGCCACCGTGGGCGGCTCGTAGGCGAAGGTGATGGCGGTCTCCCGCACATAGGGCGCATAAATATCACAGATAGCGGCCGCATCGCGGTCGGGGTCGGCAACGCGAATGATCATAGTATCCTCCGATTTGGCTCAGCGCTTGCGGTTGAGCAGATAAGAACAAATATTGGCAGCCGCCGTACCGCACAGCAGCACGATGGCGGCAAAGTGATAGCCGCCTACCGTATCCAGCACGGCGCTGATATCGTCCACCTGCACGCGGGCATCCAGCTCGGCGATAGGGCAATAGAGCGCAGCAGCACAGCAGGCCAGGCTGAGCAGCGACCAGCGCTGCCACTTGGCATCCCAGCCGCGGCGCACTCCCAGCACCGCCACCGCGGGCAGCGCCCAGGCAGCCACGCCCAGCAGCAGCGGCAGCAGGGCTGTCAGCAGGCTGTCCAGGCGGGCGATGCAGTCACGCAGCTGCTGCCAGCCCGCGGCCAGCAGCATCACTAGCAGCGCAAAGCCCAGCATCACCGCCAGTACCAGCAGGATGCGCTGCTGCAGGCGGCGGTTCAGCGTGCGGCGCTCGCTTTGCGATAATTCCACCAGCGATTTCACCACCGCTTCCGCCGGCGCATCATCCAGCCCCAGCAGCTGCGGCACGCTGATGCCCAGCAGGGCGGCCAGCGGTTCCAGCAGCGCCATATCCGGATAATTGAGCCCGCGCTCCCACTTGCTGACGGCGGCTACGGAAACATGCAGCCGCTCGGCAATATCTTTTTGCGTATAGTTGTTATTTTTGCGTAATTCGGCAATTTTCCTGCCCACGAATTGTGCATCCATTCAAGATACCTCCATCATTTTTGCCCACCATAGCAGCTATGGCGGGCAAAAGCAAGAAACTTAAAGTTGAACGGGCTCAAGCAGGTCATTCGCCAAAGAGGGCGATACCCTTTTGCATCAGTTCTTCGCTGATCGGGCCCTGCACATAGCCCAGCAGGCAGCCCTCTTCATCGATGAACAGGGTCATCGGCAGCGCATAGATGCCATAGGTGATGGCGGCGTCACCGGCGGTATCGTAGAGCACGGGGAAGGTGTAGCCGTTATCCATCAGATACTGGCGGGCGGTGGCGACGGTCTCCTTCTTGCCGTCGGTGGAGTTGACGAGCAGGAACTGGATCTCCTCACCGTAGGCTTCGTAAGTGGACTGGAACAGCGGCATCTCCGATTTGCAGGGGCCGCACCAGCTGGCCCAGAAATTGAGGATGATCGGCTTGCCCAGATAGTCGCTTAAGTGGCTTTCCGTACCCATCACATCGTAGACGGTGAAATCGGGCAGCGGCTGAGAGATATCGTCCTCGGTCAGGCCGCCGTCCATCTTGCCCAGCAACGAATTATACATCAGCATCGAGCCGGCCACGAAAACTACCAGAATAAGGGTCAGCCCCAAGAATTGCTTCATATTTTTCATGCGTATACCTCCTTTAACCCAGGCGCGCCAGCAGCAGCCCCAGACGGCCGCTCATCATCAGCAGCCCCAGGGCGACCAGCAGGCCGCCGCAGATGAGATTGACAGCGCGGTAATGGCGCTTGATGAAGTCGAAAGTGGATTTTAGCTGATCAATCAGCAGTGCGCTGATCACGAAGGGGATGCCGAGGCCCAGCGAGTAGCTGAGCAGCATCAGCATACCGGTCAGCATCTGCCCCTGCTGCGAGGCCAGCATCAACGCCGAGCCGAGGAAGACGCCGACGCAAGGCGTCCAGCCGATGGAAAAGGCAAGCCCCAGCAGCAAGGCGGAGAAAAAGCCGATATCGCGCGATTGCAGGCGGCGGGTGCTGCCGCGGAACAGCGGGATATCGAACAGGCCCATGTAATTGAGGCCGAAGATGACCACGATGCCGCCGGTGATAAGATTGACGGCGGTGCTGTGTGCGGCAAAGAAGCTGCCCCAGGCACCGGCCAGCGCGCCCATCGCCATAAAGACAATAGTGAAGCCGCTGACAAAGCCCAAGGCGGCCAGCAGGGTACGGGCGGGTTTACGCTCGCCGCCGCCGGCAAAGTAAGAGATGTAGATGGGCAGCATCGGCAGCAGACAGGGCGAGATAAAAGTGATGATGCCTTCCAAAAACGAAACGAAATACAGCATAGGCGCTCCTTTTGTATACTTCACATATATTACATTTTACAACAGCGGTCAGGCTTATGCAATGTTGCTTTATGTTCATATAATAACAGACAAACGTGCAATTTACCGTAACAAAGTTCTTGACAGATGCCGATATGATGGCTATAATAGATAGTGCTTCGCGGGTATAACTCAGTGGTAGAGTGTCACCTTGCCAAGGTGAAAGTCGAGGGTTCGAATCCCTTTGCCCGCTCCAAAACATGACCCACCCATTAGGGTGGGTTTTTGTTTTGCTCGGCATTAGGGTGAGTACCCTCGGGGTTCGATTAGCAAAAGCCCGGATGTTTCATCCGGCAGCTTTTGCTTATACCCTTTAGGGTAATCCCTTTGCTTCCTTATTCTGCCGCCACCCGGCGGCTGCTTCAATTTGCCCAGCATCAAAACCGAGTACACTCGGGGTTCGATTAGCAAAAGCCACAATAAAAAGCCTCCTCATTTGAGGAGGCTTTTGCTGTTATGTTTAGTTGAGCGGGTCTTCGCGCATGGCGAGGATGGTGCGGCTGATCAGGTCATCCAGCTCCCAGCCGAGCATCTCGGCGCCTTTGCTGATGACTTCACGGGAGCAGCCGGCGGCGAAAGCGGGGGTTTTGAATTTCTTTTTGACCGAGGGCAGCTCCAGATCGGAGACGGATTTGCTGGGGCGCATACGCGCTACCGCGCCGATCAGGCCGGTCAGTTCGTCTACCGCGAAGAGGACTCTTTCCATTTCATGGGTGGGTTCCACATCAGAGCAGAGGCCGTAAGCGTGGCTGCAGACGGCGTGGACGATCTCCGGCTCGGCATTGATCTCGGCCAGCAGCTCGGGCGCTTTCTGGCAATGCTGTTCCGGATACTTTTCGAAGTCAACATCGTGCAGCAGACCGACGATGGCCCAGAATTCCGCCTCTTCCGCATAGCCCAGCTCGCGCGCGAAGTAGCGCATTACGCCGGAAACTACTTCTGCATGGCGGATGTGGAACGGTTCCTGATTATATTTTTTGACCAGCTCTTCGGCCTGGGCATAGGTGATAGCAGTTTTCATCACAGTTCTCCTTATTTGATTATTGCGGATTCTGATTATTACAGATCAATTATTCAGGCAGCAGGGACAGCAGATGCGCTTTCGGCACGAGGCCGACGCTCATATTGATGGGCTGACCGCATTTGAAGAGGATGACACAGGGAATGCTGAGGATGCCGTATTTGCGGGCCAGCTCCCCTTCTTCATCCACATTGACCTTGGCGACTTTGTAGCGACCTTCGCTTTCGGCATCCAGTTCATCCAGGATCGGCGCCAGACGGCGGCAGGGACCGCACCATTCGGCCCAGAAATCGACAAATACCGGCACATCACCGGCAACAGCTTCGGCAAAAGTGGCTTCCGTAAGCTTCATTACCATATTTATACCTCCTTGACAGGTTAGTGCAGCTTTGTTATATAATTGACCTATCTAATGAATATTATCCGCCGTGCGGCTTAATCCTGCCGCCGCTATGGGAGGAAATTGCTATGATCTACGATATTGCCATCATCGGCCGCGGCCCGGCCGGCATCTCTGCCGCGCTGTATGCCGCGCGCGGCAACCGCAACTGCGTCATCATCGCCAAAGACGGCGGTGCGCTGGAAAAGGCGGGCGCGATAGAGAATTATTACGGGCTGCCCACGCCGCTTTCCGGCCCGGAGCTGGCCGAGATCGGCCGCCGGCAGGCGCTGGCGCTGCGCGTGGAGATGATCGATGCGGAAGTGACTGGGCTGGACTGGGCCGAGCACGGCTTCAACCTGCAATGCGGCGCGGATGAGCTGCAGGCGCGCTGCGTGATCATGGCCTCCGGTGCGCCGTTGCGCCGCCCCAAAATCGATGGCCTCATCGAGCTGGAGAATCGCGGCGTCAGCTACTGCGCGGTCTGTGACGGTTTCTTCCACCGCGGCAAGGCGGTAGCGGTGCTGGGCGAGGGCGAATATGCGCTGCACGAGGCGCAGGTACTGCTGCCGATAGCGGAAAAGGTGTATCTGCTGGGCAACGGCGCCGAGCCGCCGCAGCTGCAGCATGACAAGGTGGAGCGCATCAGTGAGGCGGTGGTGCAGCTGCTGGGAGAGGAGCGTCTGCAGGCGGTGCGGCTGGCGGATGGGCGCGAGATAGAGCTGAGCGGGCTGTTTGTGGCCAGCGGCGTGGCCGGCGCGGCCGATCTGGCACGCAAGGCCGGAGCGATGCTGGATGCGGATGGCCGTCTGGTGCTGGACGCGGACGGCATGACCAGCGAGCCGGGGCTGTTTGCTGCCGGCGACTGCTGCGGCGGGATGCGTCAGGTATCACTGGCGGTGGCAGACGGTGCACGGGCCGGTATGGCGGCGCTGCGCTATTTGCGTGAAAAATAACGCAAAATTTTTACTCTTTTGCCTTGACATATAGCACATTTGGGTCTATAATATCATTTGTTCGGGCCAATAGCTCAGTTGGT
>JAFXLH010000141.1 GCA_017531315.1 Bacillota bacterium | reverse complement strand
AAGCGTCAGCTTCGGCGCGCGCGAGCTTTTTGGCAATGTCAATTTCAAAGTAGAAGATAAAGACCACATCGGCCTGGTGGGGGTAAACGGCGCGGGCAAAACCACGCTGTTCCGCCTCATCATCGGCCAGATGCAGCCGGATGAGGGCGATATCGCGCGTAGCGGCGAGCTGCGGCTCGGCTATATGGAGCAGCACCTGCCCAAAGACAGCGGCGCCACGCTCTATCAGTCGGTGCTTTCGGTATTCGACCATCTGCGCGCCATGGAGACGGAGATGGAAGAGGTGCGCCGCGCACTGCTCGATGCGCCCACCGAGGCGCTGATCGCCCGCCAGCAGTATCTGCAGGAGCGCTACGAGGACGGCGGCGGCTACACCTACCTCAGCCGCCTGCGCAGCACGCTGCTCGGCCTCGGCTTCAGCGAGCAGGACTTCGAGCTGCCGCTTGCGGCCTTATCCGGCGGGCAGCAGGCGAAGGCGATGCTGGCGCGGCTGCTCTTGTCGCAGGCCAATCTGCTGCTGCTGGACGAGCCTACCAACCACCTCGATATCAAGGCGCTGGAATGGCTGGAAGATTTCCTCTCTAGCTACCGCGGCGCTTTTATCGTCATCTCCCATGACCGCTGGTTTTTGGATCGCGTCTGCAACCGCACCTTCCAGCTGCAAAATCAGGCGCTGACTTGTAGAAACGGCAACTATACCACCTTCCTCAAGCTGGAAGAAGAGGACGAAGAAGCGCGTAAGCGCCTCTACTTCAATACGCAAAAAGAGATCAAGCGCATCGAGGCGATCATCGCGCAGCAGCGCACCTTCAGCCAGGAGCGCAACTATATCACCATCGCCAGCAAGGAAAAGCAGATCGAGCGCCTCCGCGCCCAGCTGCCGCAGCTGAAGCCCGACCCGCGCGATATCTCGCTGCATTTCGCCCCGCCGCCGCCCGGCGGTATGGAGGTGCTGCGCGTCAAAGGGCTGGCGAAAAGCTACCCCGGGAAAATGCTCTTCCGCGATGTGGATATCGAGATCAATAAGGGCGAGCGCGTCTTTTTGCTCGGCGATAACGGCTGCGGCAAGACCACGCTGCTGAAGATGATACTCGGCCAGATCGCCAAGGATGAGGGCATGATCCGCCTCGGCGTCAATATCATCCCCGCCTATTTCGACCAGCTGCAGAACAGCCTCAATATGGAGCGCACCATGCTGGAAGAGATGACCGAAAGCTTCCCCAAGCGCACCCAGACGGAGCTGCGTACGGCGCTCGGCTGTATGCTCTTCATGGGCGACGCGGTGCATAAGCGCATCGGCGACCTCAGCGGCGGTGAGCGCGCGCGGCTGGAACTTTTGAAGCTGATGCTGACCGGCGGCAACTTCCTGCTGCTGGACGAGCCGACCAACCATCTGGATGCCGGCAGCCGCGAGGCGGTAGAGGCGGCGCTGCTGGCCTATCAGGGCGCGCTGCTGATCATCTCCCACGACCGCTACCTGATCAATAAGCTGGCCAGCCGCATCTACGTGCTGGAAGAGCAGGGCGTCGCCGCCTATAACGGCGACTACCGCTACTATCTGGAACACCGCGAAGAAAAGGCCGCCACCGCTAAGCAAACGCAGGCCAAGCAGGTCTCCGCCGCCGCCCTCTCCTGGGCCGAGCGCAAGGAGCTGGCCAGCCGCCGCCGCAAGCTGGAGCGCCAGGTGCAGCTGCTGGCCGCGAAAGTAGAGGAGCTGGAGCAGACCCTGGCCGATATCGAGCGCACCATCGCCGACCCCGCCATCGCCGCCGACTACATCAAGCTGCAAGAGCTGTGTTCTCAGCAGCAGACCCTCGCCGACGAGAAAGAGACGGCAGAGATGGAGTGGCTGGAAGCCGCCGAAGAGCTGGAGGGTTTGCCGGGCGAATAGCCCCGTATGCTGTTTGCGCGGAGACGAATGTGGACAGATGACGAAAGCCTCCTCGTATGTGGAGGCTTTTTTGTTGGGGCGAGCAATGCTCGCCCGCCCCGGGTTTGCGGCGTATGTGGGCGGGCGACCAATGGTCGCCCCTACGAAGATATAAGCTACCTTATCGCATATCCGAAAGACCCTCTCAGTCGGCTTCGCCGCCAGCTCTCCCAGAGGGAGAGTCAAGGAGCGGCAGAATTTACCTACGCCACAACAAAAAGCCCACCCGGTAACGGGTGGGCTTTCATCATATCAATAATTCGCCCTATTCCAGAGTGTCCAGATCGTACGGCGTACCCGGATAGACGTAGTAGTTCAGCCAGTTGGAAAAGAGCAGGTGGGCGTTGCCGCGCCAGGTTACTATGGGGCGTTTGCTGTCGTCGTCGTTGGGGTAGTAGTTCTTGGGCACGGCGATGGGCAGGCCGGCGTTCTTGTCGCGCAGGTATTCGCGCTCCAGGGTGTCGGCGTCATATTCCAGATGCCCGGTGAGGAAGATCTGGCGGCCGTTGGGCGTGGCTACTGCGTAGATGCCCGCCTCATCGGAAGAGCAGAGTATCTGCAGCTGCGGCACATTGAGCAGATCCACGCGCTTGATGGTGGTGTGGCGGCTGTGCGGCACCATAAATACATCGTCGAAGCCGCGGAAGAGGATCGAGTTCTGCTCTTCCATCTGATGGGGGAAGATGCCGAACATCTTTTCCGCCAGCGGGTACTTGGGCACGCCGTAGTGGTAGTAGAGCGCCGCCTGCGCGCCCCAGCAGATGTGCAGCGTGCTGTAGACATGGGTCTTGCTCCACTCCATGATCTCCTTCAGCTCATCCCAGTAGGCCACCTCTTCGAAGGGCATATTCTCTACCGGCGCACCGGTGATGATCATGCCGTCGAAGTTGCGGTCTTTCACCTGATCGAAGGTCTTGTAGAAGGCCAGCATATGCTCGCGGGAGGTGTTTTTGCTCTCGTAGCTGCTGGTATGCAGCAGCTCTAAGTTCACCTGCAGCGGCGAATTGGCGAGTAATCTTGCGATCTGCGTCTCGGTGACGATCTTGGTGGGCATCAGGTTCAGCAGCAGGATCTCTAAGGGGCGGATATCCTGCGTATTGGCGCGGGTCTGGTGGATGACGAAGACGCGCTCCTTGTGCAGCGTCTCGGTAGCGGGCAAATCATTGGGGATGCAAATGGGCATATGGTGCGTCCTCCTTAACTGCGGTATAGGATAAGCTAAGCCTTACAGCTGCGCCAGCGCCTGCTGCAGGTCGGCGATGATGTCGTCGGCGTTTTCGATGCCTACGGAGAAGCGGACGAGGCCGGGATCGACGCCCGCGGCGGCCAGCTGCTCATCGGTGAGCTGGCGGTGGGTGGTGGAAGCGGGGTGCAGCACGCTGGTGCGGCAGTCGGCCACGTGTACCACGATGGCGGCGAGTTTCAGGCTGTCCATCAGCTTCATCGCTACCTCGCGGCCGCCCTTCACGGTGAAGGAGATGACGCCGCTCGCGCCCTTAGGCAGATACTTCTGCGCCTTGGCATACTGGCTGTCGCCCTCGAGGCCGGGGTAGAAGACCTTATCGATCTGCGGCTGGGCGGCGAGGAACTTGGCCACGGCCAGCGCATTGGCGCTGTGGCGCTCCATACGCAGGGCGAGCGTCTCGAGGCCAAGGTTTACCAGAAACATCGGCAGCGGCTGCGGCGTGGAGCCGAGGTCGCGCATCAGCTGCACACGCGCTTTGGTGATATAGGCGGCCTTGCCGAAGTCGCGGGTGTAGACTACGCCGTGGTAGCTCTCATCGGCCTCGGTCAGCTCGGGGTAGCGGCCGGCGGCCTCCCAGTCGAAGTTGCCGCTGTCGACGATGACGCCGCCGATCACGGTAGCATGGCCGTCGATGTATTTGCTGGTGCTGTGGATGACGATATCCGCGCCGAATTCGAAGGGGCGGCAGAGGATGGGCGTGGCGAAGGTGCTGTCCACGATCAGCGGCAGGCCGTTTTT